>WLIH01000332.1 GCA_009702305.1 Actinomycetota bacterium
CGGGGGAGAGGCGGTCGTGCACGCCCTCGACATCACCGACGGCGACTCCGTCGACGCCTTCGCGAAGGCCGTGGTCGCCGACCTCGGCGACGTCGAGGTGCTGATCAGCAACGCCGGCGCCGTGGCCCCCGGCACCATCCACGAGGTCGACACCGATCGCTTCGCCCGCGAGCTCGACCTCAACATCGTCGGCGCCCACCGGTTGGTGCGCTCCTTCGTGCCCGACATGGTCGCTCGTCAGCGCGGGGACGTCGTCTTCGTCTCCTCCGACGTGGCGGTGCGGGCCCGGCCGTTCATGTCGTCGTACGCCGCCGGCAAGTGGGGCCTGGAGGGGATGGCCCACGCCATGCAGATGGAGCTCGAGGGCAGCGGCGTGCGCGCCAGCATCGTGCGCCCCGGGCCGACCTGGAGCGAGATGGGCACCGACTGGGACGTCGAGCAGGCGGCATTCGTGCTCAACCAGTGGGTGCGCTTCGGCATGGCCCGCCACCCGCACTTCATGAAGCCGCAGGCGATCGCCGACGCGATCGCCATGGTGGTCCGCGCTCCCCGCGGAGTGCACCTCAACCTCATCGAGGTCTCACCCGAGGCCCCGATCGCCACGACCCCGATCACTGAGCCTGTGGAGGGCCGATGACCACATCCCAGCAGGACATCCCGCAGGTCTCCTTCGCGGTGCCCGACGACGGGTTCGGGCACCTCGCCGAGCTGCGGGTCGACCCGATCGGCCTGCTCCAGCGCGTGCGCGACGAGTGCGGCGACATCGGTCGCTTCCGTCTGGCCGATCGCGACGTCGTCATGGTGACCGGGGCCGAGGCCAACGAGCAGTTCTTCCGGGCGCCCGACTCGACGCTCGACCAGGCCGCGGCCTACCCGTTCATGACCCCGATCTTCGGCAAGGGCGTCGTCTTCGACGCCTCGCCCGAGGAGCGTCAGCAGATGCTGAAGAACCAGGCGCTGCGCGGCGACATGATGCGCGGCCACGCCGCCACCATCGAGGCAGAGATCAACCGGATGGTCGGCGAGTGGGGCGACGAGGGCGAGATCGACCTCCTCGACTGGTTCGCCGAGCTGACGATCTACACGACGTCCTCCTGCCTGATCGGCAAGCCCTTCCGTGAGGAGCTCGACGCGTCGTTCGCCCACCACTACCACGACCTCGAGAAGGGCACCGACGCCCTCGCCTACGTCGACCCCTACATGGACATCGAGTCCTTCCGCACCCGCGACGCCGCCCGGGTGGCGCTCGTCGAGCTGGTGCAGGGGATCATCGACAAGCGGATCGCGCGTGGCACGGTGCCCAAGGAGGAGCGCGACCTGCTCGACGTGCTCATCTCGGTCGACTACACCGCCGACCTCATCACGGGCATCTTCATCTCGATGATGTTCGCCGGCCACCACACCTCGTCGGGCACCGCGGCGTGGGCGCTGATCGAGCTGATGCGCCACCCCGAGACGATGAAGGACGTCGTCGCCGAGCTCGACGACCTGTACGCCGACGGCTCCGAGATCTCCTTCCAGGCCCTGCGCTCCATCCCGCGCCTGGAGGCCGCGCTCAAGGAGACCCTGCGGCTGCACCCGCCGCTGATCATCCTGCTGCGCCTGGTGCAGGAGGAGATCGAGCTGGCCGGTCACACGATCATGCCGGGCACGATGGTGGCGGCCTCGCCGAAGGTCTCCAACCGCATCGGGGAGGACTTCCCCGACCCCGAGGCCTTCGACCCGGGCCGCTACCTGGACCCGCGCCAGGAGGACCTCGTCAACCGGTGGACGTGGATCCCGTTCGGTGCCGGCAAGCACCGCTGCGTCGGTTCGGCGTTCGCGATGATGCAGCTCAAGGCGATCTTCTCGGTGATCCTGCGCGACTACGAGTTCGAGATGGCCCAGCCGTCCGAGGACTACCGCGACGACGTGTCCAAGATGGTGATCCAGCTCGCCCAGCCGTGCCGCGTGACGTACCGACGCCGGGTGAAGTGAGGTGGCGGCGATGAAGGTCGTGGCCGACCTCGGCCTGTGCCAGGGGCACCAGATGTGCCAGGGGGAGGCCCCCGACGTCTTCGCGTTCGACGAGGACACCGACCAGGTGGTGCTGCTCCAGGAGCACCCCGACGAGACGCTCCGGCCGCAGGTCGCTGCCGCCGTCCAGTACTGCCCCGCGATGGCGCTCGCCCTCGTGGAGGCTCCAGCCCAGGAGGAGAACCGATGAGTCTGACCCGTGCCGAGATCGAGGAGTTCTGGGAGACCTGGCTCCAGGTCAACCGCGACGCCGAGGGCAGCGGCGACTGGCGCGTGATGGCCGAGTGGTACGCCGAGGACGCGACGTACGGCTGGATGTACGGACCCGACGAGCACTTCATGGCGGTGGGACGCGACCAGATCCGCGACTGGGCCATCGGCATCGAGATGGACGGCCTCGACGGCTGGCACTACGACTACCAGGTCAGCGTCATCGACGAGCAGAAGTCGATGGTCGTCGGCTTCTGGAAGCAGAAGTCCGGCATCCTCGACGACTCCGGTCAGGAGTACGAGATCCTCGGCATCGGCGGCTCGTGGTTCGGTGTCGAGCGTCAGGTCGGCGGGGCCGACGACGGCCAACTCAAGTTCGCCTGGCAGCGCGACTGGTTCGACATGCCCTCCACGGCCCACACGTTCCTCGAGATCATCAAGGCCGGCAAGGCGCCCGACACGCTGCTCAAGAGGCTCGAGGTCGCCGGTCACGGTGTGCCGGGCCACTACCACTACGCCGACATCCCCTCGCCCGTCTGGCCGCCTCCGGTGGAGCGTGGCGACTACCTCCAGCAGACGCCCGTGCAGGTGCAGGCATGAGCGCCCCGCTCGCAGCCCCCGCGCCGCTGCAGCTGATCGACGGCAAGCTGGTGCCCGGCGGCTCCGGGGCGACGTACCCGATCCTCAACCCCGCCAACGGCGCGGAGATCGGTCAGGCGCCTGACGGCACCGCGGCCGACGTCGACGCCGCCATCGCGGCCGCGCGGCGTGCCTTCGACGAGACCGACTGGTCGACCGACGTCGAGCTGCGGGTGCGCTGCCTGCGCCAGCTGCACCAGGCGCTGCTGGACAACGCCGACGACTTCCGCGCGCTGACCCGCGCCGAGGTCGGCATGCCGGACTTCATGATGGGTGCCGCCGGTTTCGATATGCCGGTCGCCGGCCTGGAGTGGGTGGCAGACCTGGCCGAGTCCTACGAGTACGAGACCGACCTGGGCGTCGCCGCCCCGATGGGCATCAAGTCCCGGCGCACCGTGCGGCGCGAGGCCGTCGGCGTGGTCGCCGCGATCACGCCGTGGAACGTGCCCAACCAGATCAACCTGGCCAAGATCGCCCCGGCGCTGGCCGCCGGCTGCACCGTGGTCCTCAAGCCTGCTCCGGACACCCCGTGGGTGGCGTGCGAGCTGGGCCGGCTGATCGCCGAGCACACCGACATCCCGGCAGGTGTCTTCAACGTCGTCACGCCGCTCTCCAACGAGGTCGCCGCGGTGCTCTCCACCGACCCCCGGGTCGACATGGTCTCCTTCACCGGGTCCACGGCCACTGGTCGCGCGATCATGGCGGCGGCCGCCCCGACGCTGAAGAAGGTCTTCCTCGAGCTGGGCGGCAAGTCGGCCGCGATTGCGCTCGACGACGCCGACGTGGCCTCGGTGGCGGGCGCGACGGCCTTCGCCGCGTGCATCCACGCCGGTCAGGGCTGCGCCATCACCACGCGCCTGGTCGTGCCGCGGGCGAAGTACGACGAGGCGGTGCAGGTGGCCGCAGCGACCATGGAGTCGATCGGAGCCAAGGACCCCTCCGACCCTGGCGCGATCTGCGGCCCCGTGATCTCCCAGGTCCAGCGCGACCGTGTCGAGGAGTACCTCAAGCTCGCGATCGAGGAGGGCGGCACCTTCGCCACCGGCGGCTCGGTCATCGACCAGGACGGCTTCTGGATCCAGCCGACCGTCGTCGCCGGCCTCGACAACTCCTCGCGCCTGGCGCAGGAGGAGATCTTCGGGCCGGTGCTGGTCGTCATCGCCCACGACGGCGACGACGACGCGGTGCGCATCGCCAACGACTCGGCCTTCGGCCTCTCGGGCTCGGTCGACTCC
>WLIH01000333.1 GCA_009702305.1 Actinomycetota bacterium
GATGGTCGAGCAGGCTCGTGCGCGCTTCCCCGAGGGCCGCTACGACGTCGGAGACCTGCGCCAGCTGATGCGCCCCACGACCGCGCCCGGCTGGTCGGCGGTGCTGGGGTGGTACTCCCTGATCCACCTGGCCGCCTCCGAGCTGCCCGGCGCGATCGCGGCGCTGGCCCGGCCGGCGCGACCCGGCGGCCTCGTGGTGCTGGCGCTGCACGTCGGAGACGCCGTGCGCCACCTGGACGAGTGGTTCGACACTCCCGTCGACCTGGACGTCGTCCTGCACGACCCGCACGCCGTGGTGGCGATGGTCGAGGCTGCCGGCCTGGTCGACGTGGAGTGGTACCACCGCGGCCCGATCACCGGCCGCGGCGAGACCACCGAGCGGCTCTACGTGCTAGCCCGCACCCCCCACTGAGCGGCTCCACGCGGCGAGCCAGGCGTGGGCCGCGATGGCGGCATTGTCGGCGGCCAGCTGCTGGTAGACCAGCCACACCAGCGGCCACGCGTCTCCGGCCTCCTCCGGGTCGCTGACGCCGCGGAACGCGACGAACGGCACCTGCGCCGCCCGGGCCGCGGCGAAGGCGCCGGTGGTCTGCATGTCCTGCACGACGTAGGTCGGCGCGCGACGCGCGCGGTCGGGAGCACGCGCCACGAGCTGGCGCCAACCGGGCACCAGAGCGCGGTGACGCACGGCCCGGACGGCTGCGCCCAGGACGCTCCCGGGACGCAGGGAGGCGGCTGCCCGCGATGGGACGACGGAGGTCGATGACCCGGACGGCGGGCACGGGTCGCACTCGGCGAGCACGCCGGCGCCGGGGGAGCACACGAGGTCCTCGCCACCGGCGATCACCAGCCCGTCGCCCCCGACCCGCACGACCGGGGTGCGGAGGGTGGGGAAGGTCTGCAACGACCGCGCCAGGCCCGAGCAGGCGCAGGGCCCGTCGTTGACCGCGGCCGTCGTCTCCAGTTCCAGCGGCGTGGCGGCCACCTCCCGAGCCACCGCGAAGGCCCGCCGGTCGACCGCATGGAAGGTCGCGCCGTCGTCGTCGGTCCAGCGCCGAGGCACGCTCACGTCGCCGATCCCAGCGCCGTCGTGGCCGCCTCCGGTGCCGGTGTAGACGACAGCCGTCACGCACCGGAAGTGGCGCAGGGCCATGGCGGTCGTCGCCCTCGCCACCGACGGGGCAGGTCCGGCGATCGCGATCACCACCCGATGACCGTCGATGGCGCCGGTGTAGAACGCACGACCACCGAGCACGGTCGGCGTGCCGTCGTCGAGGTCGGCCCGCTCCAGGTGCAGCGCGACCTCGGCAGGGTACGAGCCGAGCAGCATCACGCACCCCGCCATCGCGTCGGCGCGAGTGGACGCGGGACCCGCCACCGACGCCCCCGGCAGCAGGGCCAGGACGACGCCGAGGACCAGTGCAGGCACGTCGAGGCGGCGAGGCATGGCGCGACGCTAGCGACGAGCGGTTACCACCCTGTTTCGCCCCGACCCTCCCCGTGAGTCGGCGCGAGTTTCCCGGGTTGCGGTGGAAACTAGCGCCGACTCACTTGATCGTCAGGTGGGCGGCGGCGTCACGCGCGGTGGCCCGTGCCGCATCGACATCGGTGCCGAGCGCGAGGGTCACGGCCATCCGCCGACGTCCGCCGACCTCGGGCTTGCCGAAGATCCGCAGCTGGGTGTCCGGAGCGGCGAGCGCGGCGTCGAGTCCGGCGTACGACGGGGCCACCTGGTCGCCCTCGACCAGCACCGCGCACGAGGCGGCCGGGCCTCGCTCGCGGATCGTCGGGATCGGGAGTCCGAGGATCGCTCGCACGTGCAGCGCGAACTCCGAGAGGTCCTGGCTGACCAGCGTCACCAGGCCGGTGTCGTGCGGGCGGGGCGAGAGCTCGGAGAAGACCGCCTGGTCGCCGCGCACGAAGAGCTCGACCCCGAAGAGCCCGCGCCCGGCCGGCCCGCACAACGAGCGCACGACGCTGGCCGAGATGGTGCGCGCCTGATCGAGGACCGCGGCCGCCATCGGCTGCGGCTGCCACGACTCGCGGTAGTCGCCGTCGACCTGCACGTGACCGATCGGCGCACAGAAGGAGATGACGTCGTCGCCGCCGTCGACAGCCGCATGCTTGATCGTCAGCAGCGTGATCTCGTAGTCGAAGGGCACGAAGGCCTCGACGATCACCCGGCCGGCCCCGGCTCGGCCCCCTGATTGCGCGTACTCCCAGGCGGCGTCGACCTGGTCGGCCGACCGCACCGTCGACTGCCCCTTGCCCGACGAGGACATGACCGGCTTGACCACGCACGGCAACCCGATCTCCGCGACGGCATCGGCGTACTCCTGAGGCGTGCCGGCGAAGCGGTACGCCGACGTGGGCAGCCCGAGCTCCTCGGCCGCTAGTCGCCGGATCCCCTCGCGGTCCATCGTGAGCCGCGCGGCGCGGGCGGTGGGGATGACCGTGTAGCCCTCGGCCTCGAGCTCGAGCAGGGTCGGGGTGTGGATCGCCTCGATCTCCGGCACGATCCACTGCGGCCGCTCCAGCTCGACGACCCGGCGCACCTCGGCCGGGTCGAGCAGGTCGATGACGTGGCTGCGGTGCGCGACCTGCATGGCGGGCGCATGGGCGTAGCGATCGACCGCGATCGTCTCCACGCCGAGACGCTGCAGCTCGATCGCGACCTCCTTGCCCAGCTCGCCCGAGCCGAGGAGCAGGACACGGGTGGCGGTCGCGCTGAGCGGGGTCCCCAAGGTCGTCACGAGGAGCAATCTAACGACGGGGCGCGGCCGGTGCCGGGCGGGGCGTCAGGCGAGGTCGAGCACGCAGTCGGCCAGCACCGGCGACCCGTCGCGCTCGCCGCCCGCGATGCTGGCGCCGGCGATGATCCGGCCGTCCTCGAGCCAGCCCTGCACCCGGATCGTCTCGCCGGGGAAGACCACACCGGCGAAGCGCGCCGTGAAGCCGCCGACCCGGGTGGCGTCGTCGGCGAGCAGCGCCGAGGTGAGCTCGCGCAGCACGATGCCGTAGGAGCAGAGGCCGTGCAGGATCGGTGCGGGGAAGCCCGCGGTCGCGGCGAACGCCGGATCGGCGTGAAGCGGGTTGCGGTCGCCGCAGAGGCGGTAGAGCAGGGCCTGCTGCGGTGTGACGGCGTACGTCGTGTCGGCGTCGGCCGGTCGCGTCGGCAGCTCGACGGCCGTCGAGGCGCCGCGGTCGCCGCCCCAGCCGCCCTCGCCCTTGACGAAGATGGAGGAGCGCACGGTCCACAGCTGCTCGCCGGCCTCCGACGTCGCGACGCCCTCCTGCCAGATGACGGCCGCCTTGCCCTTGTCCCAGACGTCGCTGATGCGCGTCGAGACGGTGGCCGTGCCCGAGGTCGGCAGCGGAGCGTGCACGGTGATCGACTGCGATCCGTGCACGACCTGGGCGAGGTTGATGTCGCAGCCCGGCAGGTCGAGCGGCGGCGGGTCGGTCTCGTGGAAGGTCGGGGCGACCACGCCGAACGACGGCAGCACCTGCAGGCCGGGGCCGTCGAGGGTGTAGCCCAACGCAGCCTCGGAGAGGTTGTCGCCGGCGCGGGACCCGGCGCCGATGCCGAGGTGGTAGAGCAGCACGTCGCTCTCGCTCCAGGAGAACGACCGCTCGCCGAGGTCGGCGCCGATGGCGACGGAGGCGTCGATGGGCATCAGGCAGTCTCCTTCGCGGACGCGATGTCCTCGGCGGCAAGATAGCCGAAAGCCAGCGCGGGTCCGATGGTGGCGCCGGGCCCGGCGTAGGTGTGGCCCATCACGGCGGACGACACGTTGCCTGCCGCGTAGAGGCCCTCGATCACGGTGCCGTCGGGGCGCAGCACCCGCGCGCGCTCGTCGGTGACCAGCCCGCCCTTGGTGCCGAGGTCGCCCGGCACGATCTTGACGGCGTAGAACGGCCCCTGGTCGATCGTGTGCAGCGACGGGTTCGGCTTCACGGTCGGGTCGGAGTAGTACTTGTCGTAGGCGGACTCGCCGCGGCCGAAGTCCTCGTCGACACCGGTGGTCGCGAAGCCGTTGAAGCGCTCGACGGTGGCGCTGAGCGCCTCGGCCGGCACGCCGATCTCTGCGGCGAGC
>WLIH01000334.1 GCA_009702305.1 Actinomycetota bacterium
GATCCGCGGCACCTTCAAGTCCGTCGCCGTCAAGGCCCCGGGCTTCGGTGACCGCCGCAAGGCCATGCTGCAGGACATCGCGATCCTCACCGGCGGCCAGGTCATCTCCGAGGAGGTCGGCCTCAAGCTCGAGACCACCGGTCTGGAGCTGCTCGGTCAGGCCCGCAAGGTCGTCATCACCAAGGACGAGACCACCATCGTCGAGGGTGCCGGCGACGCCGACCAGATCGCCGGTCGGGTCAACCAGATCCGTGCCGAGATCGAGAAGTCGGACTCCGACTACGACCGCGAGAAGCTGCAGGAGCGCCTGGCCAAGCTGGCCGGCGGCGTGGCGGTCATCAAGGTCGGTGCGGCCACGGAGGTCGAGCTCAAGGAGCGCAAGCACCGCATCGAGGACGCCGTTCGCAACGCGAAGGCGGCCGTCGAGGAGGGCATCGTCGCCGGCGGTGGCGTGGCGCTCGTCCAGGCCTCGGTCAACGCGTTCGCCAAGCTCGACCTGGTCGGCGACGAGGCGACCGGTGCCAACATCGTGAAGTACGCGACCGAGGCCCCGCTCAAGCAGATCGCCATCAACGCCGGCCTCGAGGGTGGCGTCGTCGCGGAGAAGGTGCGCAACCTGACCCCCGGCCACGGCCTCAACGCCGCGACCGGTGAGTACGTCGACATGATCGCGGCCGGCATCATCGACCCGGCCAAGGTCACGCGCAGCGCCCTCCAGAACGCCGCCTCCATCGCGGCGCTCTTCCTCACCACGGAAGCCGTCGTCGCCGACAAGCCCGAGAAGGCCGCCCCCATGGGCGACCCGTCGGGCGGCATGGGCGGCATGGACTTCTGAGCACCTCCTGCCCGAGCCTGCTCGGGCACGGCTAGGTGCCAGGCCGAGTCCAGACCCGGTCCTCTGCACGACAGTCACCACCAGCACCACCCCGCAGACCCGGCAGCCACCCGCTGCCGGGTCTGCGGCATTTCACGTGAGTCGGCGCTAGTTTCCCGGACCAGGCAGCTGAGTCGGCGCTACTTTCCGGATGCTCGGGAAACTAGCGCCGACTCACCCGTCGTACGGGGGAAACTGGCGCCGACTCACGTGGGGCGCGTGCACCTTCGCGACGGGTCACGTGTGAGGGTGGGGGCGTGGTCGACGAGGGACGGCGGGCGCGGTTCGAGGAGCTCGCGCCGGCGCTGATCGAGCCGCTGCGCCGATTCCTGGTGCGGCGTACCGACGCCGCGACGGCCGACGACGTGCTGGCCGACACCCTGCTCGTGTGCTGGCGCCGCGTCGACGAGCTGCCCGACGAGCCGCTGCCGTGGGCGTACGCCGTCGCGCGCAACTGCCTCGCGAACGCCGAGCGCGGAGCCCGCCGCCAGCGCCGGGTGGCGGTCCGGATCGCGACCCTCGATCCGCCCTCCGAGTCGGTGCCGACGGCGCTGGCGGAGCCCACCTCGCCGACCGATTCCCTGGCCGATGCCCTGACCGATGCCCTCGCGCGGATCCGACCGGAGGAGGCCGAGCTGCTCCGGCTGTGGGCCTGGGAGCAGCTGGCACCAGCCGAGATCGCGGTCGTCCTCACGATCACCCCCAACGCCGCCAGCATCCGGCTGCACCGGGCACGCCACCACCTCAAGGAGATCCTCGAGGAGCGAAAGACGAGCCCCGCTGCCGGACATGAAGAGTCGAGAGAAGGGAGAGACCGGTGACCGATCCCCACGAGGACGGCTTCGACCGCGACGACGAGCTGCGCCTGCAGCTGCAGTCGCTCGATCCGGCCGCCTCCCTCGCACCGGCCGACCCGACCCGGGTGGCCCGACTCCTGGAGGGCACGATGACCGAGCACGAGACCGCCACCCGCACGCCCAGCCGCCTGACGTGGCTGCTGGCCACCGCTGCGGTCGTCCTGATCGCCGCCGCCGGTGCCTTCGCCGTCGTCGGCCACGACCGGGGCAGCGACGAGCTGCCGACGGCTCAGGACTCCACCGGAGAGGCGGCCGACCCCACCGTGACCAGCCTGGTCGCCGACGGCGCAGCCGACGGCAAGTGCATGGTGCCCTCGGCGGAGGTGCTCGCCGAGCAGGGGCTGGCCTTCGAGGGCACCGTCACCGACATCACCGACGGTGTCGCGACCCTGGAGCCGAGTGAGTTCTTCGCCGGCAAGGCCACCGACCTCGTCGAGGTCGCCGCGCCATCGAAGGACATGCAGGCCCTGATCCAGGCTGTCGACTTCCAGGTCGGCGGCTCCTACCTGGTCGCGGCCTCCGACGGACAGGTGCTGGTCTGCGGGTTCAGCGGTCCGAGCGACCCCGCGCTCGAGGACCTCTACGCCGAGGCGTTCCCGCGCTGAGCGTCACGGGCCTGCTGCTGGCCGCGGGTGCCGGCACGAGGATGGGCACACCCAAGGCACTCGTCGACGACTGGCTGCGTCGATCGGTGGGGGTGCTCCTCGACGGTGGCTGCGACGGAGTCGTCGTCGTCCTCGGTGCCGGCGCCCCTGAGGCGACGCCGCTGGTCGACGGGCTCGCTGTCGACGTGGTCGTGGCCGATGACTGGGCCGACGGGATGGCGGCCTCGCTGCGCGCCGGCCTGCGCTCACTCGATCCCACGGCGACGGCGGCCGTGGTGCACCTCGTCGACCTGCCCGACGTGACGGCGCCCGTCGTCGCGCGGCTGCTCGCCCGGACGCGGGGCGCGCACAGCCTGGCTCGCGCGACGTACGCCGGCCGCCCGGGTCACCCGGTCCTGCTCGGCCGCGACCACTGGGAGCCGGTGGTCGCGACTGCGCGCGGCGACCACGGTGCCCGCGACTACCTGGCTGCGCACGAGGTCGAGGCCGTCGAGTGCGGCGACCTCGCGACCGGACACGACCAGGACCTGCCCCGCGACGGCGGCTAGCCTCGGGTCATGGAGCCCACGTCGGTGTCGCAGGTCCGCGACGGCCTCGCCGCCACGGGCTACCTGGTCGACGACGAGCTCGCCACGGTCGCGTTCCTCGCCCTGCGGCTGCCCCGGCCGCTGCTGCTCGAGGGCGAGCCCGGCACCGGCAAGACCGCCCTCGCGGAGGCGCTCGCGCAGTCGCTCGAGGTGCCGTTGATCCGCCTCCAGTGCTACGAGGGCATCGATGCCTCGCAGGCGCTCTACGACTGGGACTTCCCTCGTCAGGTGCTGCACCTGCGAGCCCTCGAGGCGGCGGGCGAGGTCGACGCCGCCGGTGCCGAAGCGAGCCTCTACGACGAGCGGTTCCTGCTCGCACGTCCGGTCCTGGCCGCGCTGCGCGCCAGCCCCGCCGTCCTGCTCGTCGACGAGGTCGACCGCGCGGACGACGAGTTCGAGGCCTTCCTGCTCGAGGTGCTGTCGACCTACCAGGTCACCATCCCCGAGCTCGGCACCGTCCGGGCGACGACGCCGCCGATCGTGGTGCTCACCTCCAACCGGACCCGCGAGCTGCACGACGCCCTCAAGCGGCGTTGCCTCTACCACTGGCTCGACCATCCCGACGCGGAGCGCGAGATGGCGATCCTGCGCAGTCGCGCGCCGGAGGTCGGCGCGACCCTGGCACGCCAGGTGGTCGAGGTGGCTCAACTGCTGCGCGCCTCCCACGACCTGGTCAAGGCGCCGGGTGTGGCCGAGACCCTCGACTGGGCACGCGCCCTGCAGCGGCTCGGGAGCAGCGAGCTCGACCTCGACACCGCCGCCCGCACGCTCGGTGCCCTGGTCAAGCACCGCGAGGACACCGCCCGAGTGCGGCAGGCGCTCGACCGGGTCCTGGGTGCTCCGTGACCACTCAGCCGGTGGAGGAGGTGCTGGTCGGCTTCGCGCGGGCGCTGCGTGCCGCGGGGGTCGCGGTGACAGCCGACCGCACCCGAGCCTTCGTGGAGGCGACCTCGGTCGTCGGTGTCGGTGCCCGGGTGTCGACGCGGGCGGCTGGGCGCGCGACCCTCTGCTCGGGCCCCGACGACCTGGACCGCTTCGACCGGGTCTTCGACCGGTGGTTCGGCCCCGAGGAACTGCGTGGGTCCGGGTCGTCCCCCGTGGCGACCACGACCCGCGCGGCCCTCGACGGCGACGGCGCCGAGCTCGCGGGCGAGGCGGTGCC
>WLIH01000335.1 GCA_009702305.1 Actinomycetota bacterium
CCGACCACCGCGCGCAGCAGCCCCGAGCGGCGGCGCCCGTGGGCGTCAGGCACCAGCAGCAGGACCATCCCGGGGGCCTCGGCGAGCTCGGTCAGGCTCAGGGTGGCCGCCGCCACCGCACCGAGCACGGGCCGCACCTGGGCCTCGGGCACCAGCACCGCGCTCAGCGTCGCGGGCGGAGCCCAGTCGGCGCGTTGAGCGGCCTCGAGGACGACCTCGGCGGTGGAGCCGTCGAGCAGCCGTCGAGCGACCCGCTCGAGCAGTCGCTGGCGGACCCGGCCGGTCGTGGCCTGCTCGTCGTCGTGCCCGGCGACGCTCGCGGCGGACAGCTCGTCGATGTAGGCGAAGACCAGCTCGGCGAACTCGACGAGCACGAACCCGTCGATGCCGTTGCGCACGGCCGTCGTGGAGAGCTCGCGCCACGAGACCCGAGCGCCGATCCGGTACGCCGCCAGCAGCGCGTCGGTCGTGCGACCGCTGCGAGCCTCGCCCCGGCCGAGCTGGTAGGCGCCCTCGACGGCGGGAGCCGTCGGGGTCGACACGTCGGCGCCACGGCGTCCGCTGGCCAGCGACAGGAACCCGCCGAGCGCCAGCTGCACGGCGTTGCGGATGGTCTCGCCCATCGGCCCGCTGAACGCGTCGGTGTAGCTCGGCACCCCGTCGATGATCTCGGCCACCACCTGGTCGGCGACCGCCGGCAGCACCGCGCGCATCTCGCTCACCGCCCGCGGGGTGAGCTGGACCGCGTGCCCGGCCGTCTGCCGCGGGACCCGACGCACCATGGAGACCTTCTTTGTTGTTTACGAACAAGTAAGTGGCGTGGGTTCACGTCGCTGACACAGGACTTTACTCCCCAGGTCGAGCCACACTGAGGACATGCCCACCGCCGCCCTGCTCGATCGCCTCCGCCGCGTCGCCGACGCGGCCGTGACGCCGCTCGAGATCGACGACGTCCTCGACGTGTTCCACCCGCTGCGCTCCGGTGCCCCGCTGCGCGGGCGCGTGGTCGAGGTGCGTCACGAGACGGCCGACGCTGCGACCCTGGTCATCAAGCCGGGCAAGGACTGGGCGGGCCACGTGCCCGGGCAGTACCTCCGCGTCGGTGTCGACGTCGACGGCGTACGCCTGTGGCGCACCTACTCGCTGACCCACGGTCCGCGCCCCGACGGCTGCATCTCGATCACCGTCAAGGCGATCCCCGACGGCACCGTCTCCCAGCACCTGGTCCGGCGTGTGCGGGTCGGCCAGCTGATCCAGCTCGGGCAGGCCGAGGGCGACTTCGTGCTGCCCGACCCGCTGCCCGCCAAGCTGCTGCTGGTCACGGCCGGCTCCGGCATCACCCCCGTCATCGGGATGCTGCGCAACCTGTTCTCCCGCGCCGTGCCGGTGCAGGCCGACATCGTCCTGCTGCACTCCGCGCTCTCGCGCTCCGAGGTCATCTTCGGTGAGGAGCTGCGCGGCTACGCCGCCGCCGGGTTGCTGCGCCTGGTCGAGCTGCACACCGACGTCGACGGCGTGCTCGACGTCGCCCACCCCGAGCGCGGGCTCGCCACGATCGTGGCGGACCTGGCCGAGCGCACGACGTACGCCTGCGGCCCGGTCGGTCTGCTCGACGCCCTCGAGGAGCACCACACGGCCCACGGGCTACCGCTGCATCTCGAGCGCTTCCGCACCGAGCTGATCGCCATCGGCGAGGGCGGCACCGTCGCGTTCGCCGACGGCACCGTGGTCGAGACCGACGCGGCCACCCCGATCCTCGACGCCGCCGAGTCGGCGGGCGTCCTGATGCCGAGCGGATGCCGGATCGGCGTCTGCTTCGGCTGCGTGCTGCCGCTGCGCGAGGGCGCCGTGCGCGACCTGCGTAACGGCGAGCTCACCGTCGCCGCCCCCGGCGACGGCGTCGCCATCCAGACCTGCATCAGCGCCGCCGCCGGCGCCTGCGTCATCGACCACCCGAGGAGCTCAGCATGACCGTCATCACGAAGCAGGCCGTCAACCCGACCGCTCACCTCACGCCCGCGGACATCGAGCTGCTCGGCATCGAGCTCGACGCGATCCGCCAAGACATCCTCGACTCGCGCGGCGAGTCCGATGCGGCGTACATCCGCAAGGTCGTCGACGTGCAGCGCAAGCTCGAGCTCGGCAGCCGCGCGGTGCTGATCGCCAGCATCTTCCCGCCGGCGTGGGTGCTCGGCACGGTCGGCCTCAGCGTCGCCAAGATCCTCGAGAACATGGAGATCGGGCACAACGTCATGCACGGTCAGTGGGACTGGATGCGCGACTCCAAGATCCACTCGACGACCTGGGAGTGGGACAACGCCTCGACCGCGGACGGCTGGAAGCACTCGCACAACGAGATCCACCACACGTACACGAACATCGTCGGCAAGGACAACGACCTCGGCTACGGCATCATGCGCGTCGACGAGGACCAGCGCTGGATCCCGATGTACCTCGCCCAGCCGCTGTGGAACTTCATCAACGCCTGCTTCTTCGAGTACGGCATCGCGGCCTACGACCTCGAGCTCGGCAAGAACCTCGCCGTGCCGAAGGAGAAGCGCAGCGAGCAGTTCAAGGAGAACGCCCGCAAGACGCTGCGCAAGATCCGCAAGCAGGCGACCAAGGACTACCTGGTCCACCCGGCCCTGTCGATCCCGACCGGCTCCTTCCTGCCGACCCTGGCGGCCAACTTCACCGCCAACGTGGTCCGCAACGTGTGGAGCCACTCGGTGATCATGTGCGGCCACTTCCCCGAGGGCGTCGAGACGTTCGAGAAGAAGTCGATCCCGGACAACGAGACCCGCGGCGAGTGGTACCTGCGCCAGATGCTCGGCTCGGCCAACATCTCCGGCTCGAAGTTCATGCACCTGATGACCGGCAACCTCTCGCACCAGATCGAGCACCACCTCTTCCCCGACCTGCCGAGCAACCGCTACGCCGAGGTCGCCCCGAAGGTGAAGGCGCTCTTCGACAAGTACGACCTCCACTACCACGAGGCGTCGCTGCCGGCGCAGGTCTACTCGGCCTGGCACAAGGTCGTCCGGCTCTCCCTGCCCAACGGCTGGCTGGCGACGACGACCCCGACGAACGCCCCCCAGCAGTTGGCCCTGCTCTACAAGATGACCACGGGCGGGCCGAAGGTCCGTCGCGCTGCCCAGGCTCGGCTGCAGCAGCAGGCTCGTCGCCTCGAGACCGCTGCCTGAGACACGCTGGGCATGACGCGCGGCACGCTCACCGCGGCGCGACGTGGACGCGAAATCCGGTCGCAACGTGCTGCGGCTAGGGTCGCGACGTGCCCTTCCTGCTGCGTGTCGAGCTGCCTGACGTCCCCGGTTCGCTGGGTCGTCTCGCTGCGGCGATCGGTGCGGCCGGAGGCGACATCGAGGCGATCGAGATCGTCGAGAAGCGTCCCGACGGCACCGCGGTCGATGATGTGCTGCTGGAGATGCCGTCGGGCACGATGCCCGACTCCATCGTCTCGGCCTGTCACGCCCTCGACTCGGTCAAGGTCGTGTGGATCAGCCGCTACGCCGCCGGCGGCAACCTCTTCCTCGATCTCGAGGCTGTCGAGGAGCTGACTGCCAACCCGACCGAGGCGCTGGACCGGCTGATCGACCTGCTGCCGGTCATCTTCCGTGCCGACTGGGCGGCCCGGGTGCATCGTGCCTCCGGCATCGTCTACTCGACCGGCGCCGCGCCCGACGTCCTGCCGTTCGTCGAGATCGAGCGCGCCGAGCGCCTGGACGCCGAGCCGGACGACGTCACCATCCAGGCTGCTGCCCGCCTCAACGGCAACGAGATCGTCGTCGTGGGTCGGCGCGGGGGTCCGGAGTTCCTCGACTCCGAGCTGGCCCGGGTCGGCCACCTCGCGGGCCTGGCGATGAGCATCGCCCGCGACTGATCGCCCCGAGCTGGCGGCTGCGGGCTCAGGCGCGCTCGAGGAGGAAGACCGGGATCTCGCGGTCGGTCTTGTCCTGGTACTCCGCATACGGCTCGTAGACGGCGACGGCGCGCTCCCACCACAGGGCCCGCTCCTCGCCCTCGGCGACCCGGGCGACGTAGGTCGCCGGAGCCG
>WLIH01000336.1 GCA_009702305.1 Actinomycetota bacterium
CGGTCCATGACGAAGCGGCTCAGCGTCGACAGCGCCCGCACGTCGACCTCGAGGCCGGACTCGTCGATGATCTCGATGCTCACGAGCGACTGCCCCTCGACTGGTGGCCCTGCGACGGGTTGCTCGTCGCCTGCTGGCGCTGGGTGAGGGCGTCGTACTCCTCGTAGGCCGAGACGATCTTGCCGACCAGACGGTGCCGCACGACGTCGTGGGCGGTCAGCCGGTTGAACGAGATGTCGCCGACCCCGTCGAGGATGCCTTCGATGATCCGCAGGCCCGACTTGATGCCGCTGGGCAGGTCGGTCTGCGTGATGTCGCCGGTGACCACGATCTTGGAGCCGAAGCCGAGCCGGGTCAGGAACATCTTCATCTGCTCGGGCGAGGTGTTCTGCGCCTCGTCGAGGATGATGAAGGAGTCGTTCAGCGTGCGCCCGCGCATATAGGCCAGCGGTGCCACCTCGATGGTGCCGGCGGCGAGCAGCTTGGGGATCGTGTCGGGGTCGATCATGTCGTGCAGCGCGTCGTAGAGCGGGCGCAGGTAGGGGTCGATCTTCTCGCTCAGGGTGCCGGGGAGGTAGCCCAGGTGCTCGCCCGCCTCGACCGCCGGGCGGGTCAGGATGATCCGGCTGACCGCCTTGGCCTGCAGCGCCTGGACCGCCTTGGCCATCGCCAGGTAGGTCTTGCCCGTGCCGGCCGGTCCGATGCCGAAGGTGATCGTGTGCTTGTCGATGGCGTCGACATAGCGCTTCTGGTTCAGCGTCTTGGGTCGGATCGAGCGGCCGCGGTTGCTAAGGATGTTGAGGCTCAGCACGTCGGCGGGGCGCTCGGTGGTCTCGGTGCGCAGCATCGTGTGCACCCGCTCGACGGTCTCGGACGTGATGCCCTGACCGGTGCGGATGATCGTGACGAGCTCGTCGAGCAGCCGCTCGGCCAGGGCGATCTCGCTCGGCTCGCCCTTGAGGGTGATCCGGTTGCCCCGCACGTGGATCTCGGCGGCGAAGGCGCCCTCGATGATGCCGAGGTACTCGTCACCGGGGCCGAGGAGGCTGACCATGTTGATGCTGCTCGGGACGACGACCGTGTGCCGCGTCTGGTGCTCGGCCGTCGTCGGACGGCCGTGCTGGTTGCTGTCAGTCATGGATGCCCGGTGGGCGCCTCTCCGGTGGGGGTGCGAGCGGTCTCCATGCTACGGGCTGGCTCGGAGACCTCCCAGCGAGTTCCCGCACGGCGCACAGGTCGAGCCCGTACGGTGTGCGCATGCCAGCCGCGGAGCACCCCGTCGACGAGTGGCCGGACGACGATCCGGACGACCACGACGACGACACTCCCCCGAGCTGGTTCCCCGGGCAGCACCTGCCCGAGCACGCGCACCGGATGGGGTTGACCCACCACACCCAGGAGGGCGCGCTCCTGGACTTCGCCGGCTCCCTCGACTCCACGAAGCCGCTGCACCGGATCACGGCGTGGGTGATGCTCGGGGTCTTCGGGCTGCCGGTCGTCTTCTACATCCTGCGTCTGCTGCAGGAGTTCGGTCCCTGACCAACATCGCACCCCGTCGGCGCGTCGGGTGGTCAGCGGTGCCCGGGCGCACGATCGTGGAGCAGTGACCCCTCGCCGTACGCTCGCACCAGCCGTCCTTCTCGCGCTCGCCGTCCTCGCCGGTTGCGGCCAGAGCGACGGCGCCGTCGACCAGAGCCCGGCCGGCTCGTCGGCCGATCCGTCGTCCGGCGCGCCTACCGAGGCCAGCGAGGCCGTCGACCCGACGACGGGACCTGACGAGACAGGCACGGTGGCCGTGCCGGTCTACTTCGTCGGCGACACCCCGCAGGGTCCCAGGCTCTACCGCGAGTTCCGCACGGTGGAGGACGACAATCCGCTGGAGGAGGCCGTCGCCCTGATGACCGCCGGCGACGCCGAGGACCCGGACTACCGCACGGCGTACCCCGGCGGCTCGTTCTCCTCGGTGAGCTTCGATGGCGATCGGTTCGTGGTGGAGGTGCCCGACGACGGCTGGATGGCGCCGGGCGATCTCAGCGAGGACGAGGCCACGCTCGCCCTGCAGCAGCTCGTCTACACCGTGCAGGGCGTGCAGCAGGAGCGTGCGCCGGTCGAGGTGGTCCTCGACGGGCAGGCGACCTTCCTCTTCGGCGAGGACACCGAGGGCGGGGTCTCGAACGCCGACCCGCTCGACGTCCTGGCCCTGGTCAACGTCACCACGCCCGAGGAGGGCGCGCCGGTGTCGGGGTCGTTCACCGCGAGCGGGGTCGCGAGCTCCTTCGAGGCGACCGTGCCGTGGCAGATCCTCACCGGGTCCGGCGACGTCGAGCTGGAGGGCTTCGCCACGGCCGAGGGCTGGATGGACAAGCTCTACCCCTGGGAGACCGAGATCGACGTCTCCTCCCTCGACCCCGGTCTCTACACCTTCGTCGCGCGCACCGACGACCCCTCGGGGGGCGAGGGCGGCGGTCCGACCGAGGACACCAAGGTCATCGACGTCTCGTAGCTCGGAGCGCGCCGGTCAGGTCCAGCGCTCGGTGCGGGAGAGCAGTGCAGCGACGGCGGCGACGCCCGCGGTCGAGGTGCGCAGCACCTCCGCGCCGAGACGCACGGACACGGCACCGGCGGACACGAACGCCTCGACCTCGTCGGGAGTCAGACCACCCTCGGGCCCGACGACGACCACCAGTGGCCCCGTGGGAGGCAGCGGCACCGAGGCCAGGTCGGTGGCCAGGGCGGTGGTGGCCTCCTCATGGAGCACCACGGCGTACGCCGCCGCGGCGATCAGCTCGACGACGTCGGCCGTCGAGGCCAGGGGGTCGACCTCTGGCAGCCACGCGCGCCGCGCCTGCTTCGCGGCCTCGCGCGCGGTCGAGCGCCACTTGGCCAGCGACTTCTCGGCGCGCTCGCCCTTCCAGACCGCCACCGACCGGGAGGCGGCCCACGGCACGATCCGGGCGACGCCGATCTCGGTCAGCACCTCCACCGCCAGCTCGCCGCGCTCCCCCTTGGGCAGGGCCTGCACGACGACCACCGACGGCTCCGGCGCCGGGTGGGTCGTCACCGAGAGCACGGTCGCGGTGAAGAGGCGCTTGCCGGTCTCCGCGACCTCCGCCGTGACCGAGGTGCCGCGCCCGTCGCTGAGCACCACCTGCTCGCCGGCCCGGAGGCGGCGTACGGCGACGGCGTGGTGGGCCTCGTCGCCGTCGACGCTCACCGCGCCGCCGACGGCGGCGCCGTCCAGCGACGCGACGAGGTGCACGGGCAGGGACACGGCGCGGCCTAGTGGGCGTTGAACGCGTCGCGCAGCCGGCCGAAGACCGACTTGGTGCCGGCGCGCACCTGACCGAGCGGCTGCTCCTCGCCGCGGATGGCGGCCAGCTCGCGCAGCAGCTCTTCCTGGCGGGGGTCGAGCTTGGTCGGGGTGTCCACGGCGACCGTGACGATCAGGTCGCCGCGACCGCCGCGCAGGCCGGGTACTCCGCGTCCGCGCAGGACGGTCTCGGTGCCGGACTGGGTGCCGGGGCGGATGTCGAGCTCGAACTCCGTCTCCAGCTCGGTCTCGACCTCGGCCTCGGGCGCGACGTCGGCCTCGAGGGTCGGCATCGTCAAGGTGGTGCCGAGCGCGGCCGCCGTCATCGGGATCGAGACCGTGCAGTGCAGGTCGTTGCCCTGACGCACGAAGGTCTCGTGGGGCGCGACGTGGATCTCGACGTACAGGTCGCCGGCCGGGCCGCCACCGGGACCCACCTCGCCCTGCTCGGTGAGCTGGACGCGGGTGCCGGTGTCGACACCGGCGGGGATCTTGACCGTCAGCGAGCGACGCGAGCGCACCCGCCCGTCGCCGGCGCACTCGCGGCACGGGTCGGGCACGATGGAGCCGAAGCCCCGGCACGCCGCGCACGGTCGCAGCGTGCGGACCTCACCGAGGAACGAGCGCTGGACATGGGCGACCTCGCCCTGGCCGCGGCAGGTCTCGCACGGCACCGGGTGGCTGCCGGGTGCGGCGCCGTCGCCGTGGCAGGTCGTGCACAGCACGGCCGTGTCGACCTTGAGCTCCCGCGTCACGCCGAAC
>WLIH01000337.1 GCA_009702305.1 Actinomycetota bacterium
CGCCGGCACCAGGAAGGCACGTACCACGGTGGCGTCGATGAGCAGCGCGACCAGCATCCCGATGCCGAGCATCTTCATGAAGATGATGCCGCTGGTGCCGAAGGCGCCGATCACGACGCCGAGCAGCAGGGCGGCGCTGGTGATGATGCGGCCGGTCTTCTGCACGCCCCGCTCCACGGCGAGGTCGTTGTCGTGGGAGCGGTCCCACTCCTCGCGGACCCGGGAGAGCAGGAAGACCTCGTAGTCCATCGAGAGCCCGAAGAGGATGGCGAGCATCAGGATCGGGTTGGTCGCGTCGAGGTAGCCCTGCGGCGCGAAGCCGAGCAGGTCGGCTCCGTGGCCGTCGCTGAAGATCCACGTGACCACGCCGAACGACGCGGTGAGGGAGAGCAGGTTCATCGCGACCGCCTTCACCGGCAGCACGAGCGAACCGAAGGCCAGGAACAGCAGCACCAGCATCACCGCGACGACGATCAGCCCCATCCAGGGCAGGTGCGCAGCGACCGAGGCGATCAGGTCGACGGTGTCGGCCGTGAGACCACCGACCAGGGCGCTGCCCTGAGCCGGATCGATCTCCCGGAGGTCTCGCACGATCTGCTGGGAGCGCTCGGTCTGGCTGTTGCCGTCCCAGACCGCGCGCAGCAGCGTCGCGTCGTCAGAGGCTGCGACCTCCTGGACGGCGACCACACCGTCGACGCCCTCCACGGCGGCGACGTACGCCGTCAGATCGGTCTCGCTCGCACCCTCGACCAGCAGGTTGGCCGAGGACTGCTCGGCACCGAACTCGGTGTTGAGCTTGACGGCCGCCACGTGGGCGGGTGCGTCCTCGGGCAGGACGCGGTAGTCGACGCTGCCCCAGCGCACGCCGAGGAAGGGGCCGGCCAGGGCGAGCAGGCCGACGACGGTCACGGCGATGACCGCGATCGGGCGCCGCATCACGGCGCGTGCCAGACGACCCCAGCGCTCGCCGTCGGGCAGGGCCGACCCACGCCGCCAGGGCAGCCGACCGGCGTCGACGCGGCGTCCGAGCAGTCGCAGCACGGCGGGCAGCAGGGTGAGCGCGGCGAGCACGGCGACGACCACCGCGGCGATCCCGCCGTAACCCATCGAGCGCAGGAAGGCCTGCGGGAAGATCAGCAGGCTGGCCATCGCGGCGGCGACGGTGAGACCGGAGAAGAGCACGGTCCGTCCCGCGGTCGACATGGTGGCGCGGATCGCGGTGGCCGAGGCGTCCGGGTCGTCGAGCGGCAGCGCGGCCAGCTCCTCGCGGAAGCGGCTGATCACGAAGAGCGCGTAGTCGATCGCGAGACCGATGCCGAGCAGCGAGATGACGTTGACCGAGAAGATCGAGACCTCGGTAAACGACGCCACGACCCGCACGATCGCGAGGGCGCCCAGCATCGCGACCAGCCCCACGAGGGCCGGCATGAGGGCGGCGACGACGCTGCCGAAGATCAGCAGCGCGAGCAGCACGACGATCGGCATCGAGATCAGCTCGGCACGCTTGAGGTCCTCGCTGGTGTTGTGGTTGACGTCGCTGTAGACGGCGAAGGAGCCGGCGATGTCGGTCTCGAGACCGTCGGCGTGCAGCAGCGGCTCGATCTCGTCGTAGGCCGTGAGGTAGTCGTCCTGCGTCTCCCCGGCCAGCGAGATCAACACCTGGGCAGCGTGGCCGTCGCGACTGACCAGACCCGGGTCGGCCCCGTCGGCGTAGTAGGGCACGACGGCCGTGGTGGTGCCCTCGGGCAGCCCGGCCAGGGCCGCCTCGACGGAGTCGCGGAAGGCCGGGTCGCCGGCACGAAGCGTGTCGTCGGAGTAGATCGCGACGACATCGACCGAGAGGTTGCCGAAGGCGTCGCGCTCGGCCTCCAGCTCGTGACTGGTCTCCGAGCCCGGGTCGTCGAAGCCGCCTTGCGAGAGCGAGTCGAAGACGCCCGCACCGAAGGCGCCCGCCCCCAGGGTCAGCACCACGCCCGTCAGCAGGACGGCCAGTGCCCGCCGCGCCACGAAGGCTCCCCAACGCTCGATCATCTGCTGCTCCCGCCGTACGGCTCGATGCGGTGCGGCCGAGTGACACACCATCAGGAAAGTGAACGGTGTAAACCGTAAACGGTGTAAACTTCTGCTGTCAACGCTGAACGCGATCCAGAGAGCAGGTCTGCCGGTGCCCCTGGCTCCCGAGCCCACCACCGAGCCGACGCGGCGCGAGCGTCAGCGCGAGGCCACGATCGCCGAGATCGTCGCCGCCTCCCGGGCACTCCTGGCTGACGGCTCCGAGCTGTCCCTGCGCGCGGTAGCCGCTCGGATCGGGATGACCGCGCCGGCGCTCTACCGCTACGTCGCGAGCTACCAGGACCTGGTCGACCTGGTCGCGTACGAGATCGACACCGCTGCCACCGCGACCTTCGCCGCGGCCGCGGACCTGCTGCCCGTCGACGATGTGGGCGGTCGGCTGTGCGCCTCGGCGACCGAGTTCCGCCAGTGGGCGCTGGCCTCGCCCCGCGAGTTCGGTCTGGTCTTCGCCAATCCGATCGCGGACGCGGCATGCGTGCGCCGCGAGATGCTCACCCTGTCGAGCTCGGGGCACCTGTTCACCGACCAGCTGCGCGCCATCTGGCTGGCCAACGGCTTCCCCGTGCCGGCCCTCGACGACCTTCCACCGACCGTGCGGGAGTCGGTGCTCGACCCGCTGATCCCGGCCAAGGTCGACGGCATCGCGCCCGAGGATCGCGGCCTGGTGTGGGTCTACATGCAGGGCTGGACCCGCTTGTACGGCGTCGTGGCGCTCGAGGTCTTCGGGCACACCGACCCCCGGCTGATCGAGAGCGGCGACATGTTCGTCGACGCCGTCCTCGGCTTCGCGCCGACGCTCGGCCTCGCCGACGACCTGCCGCGCCTGGAGCGGATCATCCGCCGCCGGCTCACCCGCTGACCCCGCCGGACGTCATACGGGCGGGACGTCCGCTTGTCCCCACCGGATGACGTCAGCCGGCGGCGAGGGAGCGGGTCAGGGGGTGACGCGGAGCAGGATCTCGTCGACCCAGGCCGGCACCAGCTGGCCGGCCGGACCGTGGCGCGCCTCGTGGAACCACACCGTGCCCTCGCTGGGCTCGAGATTGAGCTCGAGGGTGCGCGCGCCGGAGCGGGCGGCCTGCTGGACGAAGCCGGCGGCAGGATAGACCGCACCGGAGGTGCCGATGGAGACGAAGAGGTCGGCCTCGCTGAGGGCGGAGAGGATCCGGTCCATCTCGTACGGGATCTCGCCGAACCACACCACGTCCGGTCGCAGCTCACTGACCCCGCAGCGCGGGCATGGCGGGAAGCCGCTCATCTCGCCTGACCACGGCATCCGCGACTGGCACGCCCGGCACAGCGCGGAGAGCAGCTCGCCGTGCATGTGGAGCACCTCGGTGGAGCCGCCGCGCTCGTGCAGGTCGTCGATGTTCTGGGTGACCAGGACGAGGTCGGGGCCGAGCGCCTCCTCGAGGCGCGCGAGCGCGAGGTGGGCCGGGTTCGGCTCGACGGAGGCGAGCGCGGCCCGCCGGTCGTCGTAGAACTTCTGCACCAGGGCGGGGCTTTCGTCGTACCCCTCCGGGGTCGCGACCTCCTCGACCCGGTGACCCTCCCAGAGGCCGTCGGCGTCACGGAAGGTCGGGACCCCGCTCTCGGCGGAGATCCCGGCTCCCGTGAGCACGACGATCTTCATCAGAGTGGAGATCAGGCGACGTCCGCGAACTCGAGCGAGAAGCGCAGGCCGTCGATCGCGGAGACCGTCGACTCGATGTCGTACTCGCCCTCGGAGTCGGTCACCGTGCAGACGACCGAGTTGCCGACCTCGCCGACGAGCTCGTCGTCGCAGGTCACGGAGCTGACCTCGTAGCCCTGGTCGACCAGTCCGGCCTCGGTGCCCGAGGCGACCTCGTCGGCGGTCAGGAACAGCTCGGTGTCGTAGTCGACGTCGTCGTCGTTGACCTTGGTGACGGTGATCCGCAGACCGGTCGAGTCACCCTCGGCCGACGTGATCGAGCAGGTCTGCTCGGCGTCGACCTCGGCGTCGAGGGCGCCC
>WLIH01000338.1 GCA_009702305.1 Actinomycetota bacterium
ATCGAGGCGCAACGCTCGCACAGGGCGACCGGCTCGCGGCCGTCGGCCGGGTCGGCGCTGCGCTCACGGGTGCCGGCGACGACCGCGTCGACGGGCGAGACGTGGTGGGCGCTGCCGCAGGTGCCCAGCGATCGGGGTGCCTCGGCGGGGGCCGGGGGAGCGACGTCCTCGACCGGGGTGGACCAGAGGTCGGCGACCCGGTCGGTGCCGACCAGCAGCGCGCTGTCGGCGGTGTCGCGGACGGCGAGGCCGGAGGCGACCAGGGCCGAGGCGACGTCGGCGGAGCGGACGCGGAACCCGAAGCCGCCCTCGGAGGAGCGCTGGCAGTGGGTGAGCACGGTGTCGTCGATCCAGGTCGGGCCGACCCAGGCGCCGGTGACCGGCACGAGGCGGGTGTGTCGCCGCAGTGGTGCAGTCGTCGTGCTGGACATCGTCGCCTCCTGTCTGGTCCGTGTGGCGGTGCTTCCTCGGTGCACAGACAACGAGCATCAGGCGGCGAGGTGACGGCCCGACACCGGCGACCCGCGGTCGGCCCAGACCGGTCGCGAGGCTGCGTAACCCGGGGTGGTCGAGCGGCGTTGATACCGCTCGACAGCCGTCTGCTCGAGACGGTGCGGGCGGCGCCTGGAGGCTCGGATGATCTTCACCATCGCACTGGGTTCGTTCCACACCGTGCACCTCGACCCGGTCGTCGGCAACGGCCTGATGGTGTGCCCGCGACCGCAGGACGACGTCCGGCTCGACGGTGCGTCGGTGCACCGCGCGGCGTGGCGCGACGCCGTCGAGGGGCTCGCTCGGATGGGCTGGGCTCCCTGGCAGCACGGGCGCGTGCCCGGCATCGTGCACGAGGGAGTCACGGCCGCCGGCGACCCGGTGCTGGCGCT
This sequence comes from Actinomycetota bacterium, assembly GCA_009702305.1. Lineage (GTDB taxonomy): Bacteria > Actinomycetota > Actinomycetes > Propionibacteriales > Nocardioidaceae > Nocardioides. The sequence continues at coordinate 885 of WLIH01000338.1, forward strand.
GTATGCCGTCCAGCCGATGCTCGCTGCGCCCTCCGACAGCCACCTCGCCGACGCCTGGCGCGAGCTGTGCGAGGCGAGCGGACTGATCGGCAGCACTCTCCCGCGAGCCGGCTGGCTCTCCCTGCGCTGAGCCTGGCTCGACCCCGGGTCCGACCACCCGTCGGCCCGAGTCGGCGTACGCCGTCGACGGGGGTTAGCATGGGCGCAGCACTGGCCCCGGGTGTCGCTCGTCACGCGACTCCCTCCTGCTGAGCAGCCGGCCGGTGCATCGGGAGTGGACACCGGTCCGCTCCGGTCTCCGAGGAGAAGCTGTTGGCCCGTCGAGGTCAGCGCCAGTCCGGCGCTACCCGCACCGCCCCCCGTCCGCAGCGGCGCGCCCGCGAGCTCGACAACGAGGGCATCATCCCCGTCCTCGCCAAGGCGGTCCGCGAGGTCGAGGCGGCCGCTCAGCGTGGTCCGGTCAAGCCGTCGTCGCGCACGAAGTTCCAGGTCGTCGCGCTGCTGGTGCGCGAGGAGCGGGGTCGGCTGAAGGTCGATGACACGCTCACCGAGGCCCAGCGCGCCGAGCAGCTCAAGCGCCTCGACGGCGTCGCGACGATCCTGGCCAAGACCGCCGCTCGGGACCCCTCCCTGCTCCAGCTGCTCGCCGAGGACTCAATCGTCTCCGAGGGCGCGCGCCTGCTCAAGCGCGAGATGCTCGAGGCCGCCGGCCTCGAGGCGCCCGTCGAGGTGCCGGTGGCGCGCGAGGCCGGCACGACCGCGGCGGTCAGCGAGCGTCAGGTCGTGCCGCAGTCGGTGATCTCGCGCCAGCTCGCCAACCCGTTCCTCGTCCCCGACTTCTCCGCCGCGCCGGTGCGCAGCAACGGTCCGCGTCGCCTCGCGACCTGGGAGCTGCTCGGCCCGCTGTTCCGCTCCTTCGAGTACGGCGGCGCCTCGTCGTGCATGCCGCTGCCCGAGCCGAGCTCCTCGCGCGGTCCCGCCGGCCGCGAGCTGATGCACCACCAGGCCCAGGTCGTCGCGGCGGCCGCGGCCGGCCACCGCACCTTCCTGTTGGCCGACGAGCCCGGCCTCGGCAAGACCGCGCAGGCGCTGCTGGCAGCCGAGGCTGCCGGGGCGTACCCGCTGCTCGTGGTGGTGCCCAACGTCGTCAAGACCAACTGGGCACGCGAGGCCGGCATCTGGACGCCCCATCGCCCGACCACCGTCATCCACGGCGACGGCGACAACATCGACGGCTTCGCCGACATCGTGATCGTCAACTACGAGGTGCTCGACCGGCACGTCGGCTGGCTGGGCGACCTGGGCTTCCGCGGCATGGTCGTCGACGAGGCCCACTTCATCAAGAACAAGACCTCGCAGCGCTCGCGCCACGTGCTGCAGCTCTCGGAGCGCATCCGCACCCGCATCGGTCGCCCGCTGCTGATGGCGCTGACCGGCACCCCGCTGATCAACGACATCGAGGACTTCCGGGCGATCTGGCAGTTCCTGGGCTGGATCGACGACAAGAAGCCCACCCCGGTGCTGATGGAGAAGCTCGAGGACACCGGTCTCTCCCCGGTCGACGCCGGCTTCTACCCCGCGGCCCGCAACTCCGTCATCGACATGGGGATCGTGCGCCGGCGCAAGGTCGACGTCGCCTCCGACATCCCGGCCCGCCGGATCGCGGATCTCCCCGTCGAGCTCGACGACGCGCTCGGCCGCTCGATCCGCGAGGCCGAGCGCAACCTCGCCCGCCGCCTCGTGCACCGCTACGACACCGCTCTCGAGACCCGCACCTCCGGCATCACTGTGCAGGGCATCGACCATGAGCTGGTGCGCCGGGTCGCCACCTGGGAGCGCGAGGACACCACGACGACCAAGTCCGAGGAGAACGTCTTCTCGATGATGCGGCGCATCGGGCAGGCCAAGGCCGGCCTCGCCGCCGACTACGCGGCGCAGCTGGCCCGCAACGTCGGCAAGGTCGTCTTCTTCGCCAAGCACGTCGACGTCATGGACGTCGCCGAGGAGACCTTCGCCCGTCGCGAGATCCGCTACGCCTCGATCCGCGGCGACCAGACGCCCAAGGCGCGTCAGGCCGCCATCGACGCCTTCGTCAACGACCCCGACGTCGCCGTGGTCGTCTGCTCGCTGACCGCCGCCGGTGTCGGCCTCAACCTGCAGGTCGCCTCCAACGTCGTCCTGGCCGAGCTGTCCTGGACCGACGCCGAGCAGACCCAGGCGATCGACCGGGTGCACCGCATCGGTCAGGCCGAGCCAGTCACCGCGTGGCGGATCATCGCCTCGCAGACCATCGACACCAAGATCGCCGAGCTCATCGACAGCAAGGCCGGCCTCGCCGCCCGTGCGCTCGACGGCTCCGACGAGGAGGTCTCGTCGTCGGCCGACGTCCAGCTCGAGGCCCTGGTCGCCCTGCTCACCGACGCCCTCACCGAGCGCGGAGTCTGAGCCCCAGCCGTGGAGCCCTAGCCGCGGAGCTCCGCGGCGATCGCGGCGGCGAAGGCGTCGACGTCCTCAGGAGTGGTGTCCCAGGCGCACATCCAGCGGACCACGCCGGCGGCCTCGTCCCAGAAGTAGAAGTGGAAGCGCTCCATCAGCCGGCGTGACACCTCGACCGGCAGCGTCGCGAAGACCGCGTTGGCCTGCACGGGCAGGGTGCTCAGACCGGGCAGGTCGGCGACCGCCTCGGCCAGCCGGCGCGCCATCGCGTTGGCGTGGGAGGCGTTGCGCAGGTAGAGGTCGCCCTCGTAGAGAGCGAGCAGCTGCGCCGAGACGAAGCGCATCTTCGAGGCCAGCTGCATGGACTGCTTGCGCAGGTAGGGCAGGCCGCGCACCGTGTCGGGGGAGAGCACGACGACGGCCTCGCCGAGCATGATGCCGTTCTTGGTGCCGCCCAGGGAGAGCAGGTCGACACCGGTGGCGCCGACGATCTCGGCCAGCGAGAGACCCAGGCTCGCGGCGGCGTTCGAGATGCGTGAGCCGTCGACGTGGACGACCAGCCCCCGCTCGTGCGCCACACCGACCAGCTCGCTCAGCTCGGAGACGGTGTAGACCGAGCCGAGCTCGGTGCTCTGGGTCAGGGACAGCACGCGGGGCTGCGCGGCGTGCTCGTCTCCGTGACGCATCGCCAGCCGCTCGACCTGCTCCGGAGTGAGCTTGCCGTCGGCGCTCGGCAGTGTGATCAG
>WLIH01000339.1 GCA_009702305.1 Actinomycetota bacterium
CGGCCTTCGCGGTGATCTTGAGCAGCACGGTGTCCAGCGGCTGCTCGACGCTGATCCGCCCGATCAGCGACGCCGGGCTGGTGTCGAGCCCGAGGTCCTCGATCGCGCGCTCCGCCGTGGCCCGGCTCTTCGCGATGTCGACGTAGGACTTGGCGCGCGAGCGGGCCAACGCGTCGTTGATGGCGCCGAGGCTTGCGTCCGGCGTGGCGCTACCACCGACGCTGACGAAGCCGTTGGCGTTGGCGGCGTAGACCTTGGGCTGGGTGAACGTATAAGCACCCGAGGCGGCGAGCCCGAGCAGAGCCAGGAGGAGTACCCCGATCCAGTGTGCGCGCAGGACGCGGAGGTAGTCGCTGAGTTCCATGGGGTCGACGAGACCTTCCTTGTGGTGGAGCAACTACGATCCGCGGGTGACCGCGACGCGTGCGCCGGACGACGTTCGGGTAGATCTTATGGCGATCGGGGTGCCGGTCGTGGTGAATGCGACCGGAAGTGGCGCCCGTCATGCTGCCGCCGAGATCGCTCGTGCGTGGGCGCGCTGCGTCATCCCTCCGAACGACGCGCCCCTGGCCCGGATCGAGGTCGTGCTGGACGACGACCCGGCGGTATTGGCGGCGGGATCAGCGCGCGGTGCGGTGGTGTCGCAGACGCTCCCTCAGCTCCTTCACGACTTCTCGCCCCACATCACGACCCACGCCATCGCGCGTCAGGCGACATCCCAGTTGTTGATGCTCCATGCCGGCGGTCTCGCTGACGAGAGTGGACGGGTCGTCGCCCTGGTGGCTGCATCCGGTGTCGGGAAGACCACGGCCGTGAGTCGGCTCGCGCGCACTTTCGGCTACGTCACCGACGAGACCGTCGCCGTCCAGCCCGACCTGAGCGTGGTCGCCTATCCGAAGCCGCTGTCGGTGCTCGATCGTGACGACGGCCTCAAGAGCCAGCACGCGCCCGACGAGGCGGGACTGACCCCGACGCCTGCGACGTGTCGGCTGGGCGCGCTGGTGTGCCTCGACCGACGCCCTGACGGTCCGCTCGAACCGGAGGTAGAGGAGATGGACGTGTTCGAGGCGCTTGCCGCTCTGGCGCCGCAGACTTCGTACCTCGCGGCTCGCCCCGGTCCGCTTCGCCAGCTGGCCGCGCTCGTCGACGCCACCGGCGGCATGGTGCGCCTCCATTACCGCGAGGCCGATCGGCTCGTCCCAGCGTTGCGCCAGGTGCTCGCCCGATGAACGCGTCGTGGGCGGACCCGACGGTGACGTGGACCTTGGGTCCGGTGACGGACTGGTACCGCTCGGGCGATCGTTCGGCCGTGTTGCTGGGCGACCAGTATCTCGCTCTCTCTCCCGACGCCACGACCGTTGTCGCCGCAGTGGTGCGATCGCCCATGACAGTCGAGCACCTGCTGGACGCCGTCGTCGCAGCGGGGCCGACCACCGACCGGGCGATCCTGACTGAGACGGTCGTCACGCTCATCACCGCGGGCGTCCTGGCTGCCGAGTTCGAGAGAGAAGTCTAGACAACCTAGTGGGTTCTAGACATTTAAGACACGCAGGTCGATAAGCCCGTACAGTTCTGCCTAGCGAGGATGTCAGCGACGACATCGCCGCTAACTTCCTCCCGCCATACCTGCGTCGATGACGCCACTGTGAGAATGGGGTTTCACATGACTAATCTCGACGACAAGATCGAGAGCACCAAGGACGGCATGTCGCGCCGCTCCGTCGTCCGCGCCGCTGGCGCTGGCGCCCTGGCCGTCCCGGCCATCACCATCGCTTCCGCTGCTCCGGCCATGGCTGCTGGCACCTCCGGCACCGCCGGCGGCACGCTGCTGCTCGCTTCGTGGGACCAGGCTCCGCGCCGCACCGGCTCGGTCCTGACGTTCAACGCCCGCTTCCAGAACCTGACGGCTGGCTCGACCGTGGCGCTCTTCGCCTCGGTGACGATCATCCCCGAGAGCATCCACCAGAACGGCGTCGTCAACGCGCTGCTCCCCGGTGGCCCGCAGTCGTTCCAGACCGCCACGTCCTCGGCTCCGGCCGGCTGGACCGTCACCAAGACCACGGGCTCGCTCCCGCTGGTCGGCGGCGCGGTCAACACGCTGGTCGGTGCGGTGACGTTCTACTACACCGCCACCGCCCAGATCGGCCCCAACGGTTTCGCCAACCTGTTCCCGTCGATCACGCTGCCGGGTGCCTTCCCGTCGGTCGTGACGCTGAACGCCCAGGCCGGCGACCCCAGCCTGCCGGGCCTGCTGGCTGGCGTCTCCAACTGATTCGTGGCTTGTAGTCACTATCGCTTCATCAACTCCCGCAGGATCCGTCATGGGTTCTGCGGGAGTTGTTTTGCGTCTGCAGGGAGCGTGGTCGTCGTCATGATGCGACGTGCGCAGCGTCAGGCATGAATACATGGAAGGCCGACGACATCCCCGCAGCGTCCCGGCAGGCAGCCGTGGCCGGGGAGTACGGCCGGTATGCCTTGCTGAACCTCGGGGATCTCGCGGCTCCCCCGCTGATCCTCCGCGACACCGCGGGCCAGCTCTGGGAGCTGATCGACGGGCGGAGGACGGTGTCCGAGCTGGTCGGTGTCGTCGCTGACCTGTTCGGCGTCGAGGCTGAGGATGTCGAAGGGCGAGTCGTGGAGTTCCTCGGCGAACTCGAAGCACTCGGACTAGTCTCAGCCGCGTAACTGGCGATCAGAAGCGGAGACAAGCGTGACGGCTGATGGTCGGCTCGACCCTCCCTCGACCCTCGTCGTCCCGGCCGGTTGATGAACGCACTGCAAGAAGCGCTGACTCTCAGCGAGTCCGTGCAGCTCGGCTATGTCTTCATGGATCGGCTTGCTCGCCAGCACGATCTGCGACTCCTGGCCATCAAGGGCCCGGTCCTGGAGCAGCAGGGTCTGCGAGCAGAGCACCAGTCGATCGACGTGGATGTGTGGGTCGACCCGGACCGGCTCGAGGAGTTCGGGCGATACCTGAGTGAGCTCGGCTGGATAGCTCGGCCGTCCGTACGGGCACCACGGATCCTGGAGCCGCATTCGACCACCTTCGGGCATCCCCTGTGGCCGTGCGAGATCGATGTCCATGATCGATACCCCGGGATGCTCGTCGACCGCCGAGCTGCGTTCGAGGCGGCGTGGGCCCGACGGGGCGAGTTCGTGATCGCGGGCCAGGAGGTTGTATGCACAGACTCCGTCGGCAGCGCGTGCATCGCGGCGTTGCACTACATGAGAATGGGCCCGGCGGGTCAGTCGCGGCTCGATGACCTGATCGCCCGGGTCGCAGCCACCTTCAGCGAGGACCTGCTCGAGACGCTTCGCAGCTTCGCTGACGATGTGGGAGCCCTGACGACCTTGGAGACGCTGCTCCTCGGAGCCGGCGCCCCGACGTCGTCGGCTCCGCGCACTGAGGCGGCTTCCGCAGATCGTGCATTGCGTATGTGGCGGCTGCAGGTGGCCGCCGGAGATTCGCCCCTGGTGCCGCTGCTGACCGAGCTCGGTCAGTCTCCCTTGCGTCGCTGGCCGACTTTGATCCTGCACACCGTGTGGCTCCCGGAGTCGGAGCTGCGCAAGCGTCAGACGATCAGTCGCTCCGGACCGCGTGGGTTGGGCGCGGCGTGGCTGCGGCGTGCGGTGAAAGCCGTGCGCTCTGTGCCGTTCGCGCTCCGCGTCATCTGGAGCTCTCGTCGCAGCTAGTGGCGCGACCCCGACGACGCCGGGTCCAAGAGCGAGGCGTCGGCCTCGGATCTGGTGGTGGACATACCCCGAATCGTGTCGCTCGCGGGCGGCCGCGCGGAGCAAGCCAGTCCAACGAACAGCGCCACGAGGAACAACATCGGTTCCTGCGCGTAGCCGGGGGCAACGGTTACCTCGGTCGCTCCGGTCAACGCCATCGCCATTGTTGCGGGGACAGCGACCACCCGCAGGTGGACCGGGAGTCTTGCCGCACCGATCAACACCAGAGCTACGAGTGATGTCAGTCCCAGGAGGCCGACCCATCCCGCGTCGAGCAACTGCTGAAGGCCGGAGTTGTGGGCGCTTGCACGACGGGGA
>WLIH01000034.1 GCA_009702305.1 Actinomycetota bacterium
CAGGACGACGACCAGGCCGATGACCGCCAGCTGCCACGGGAAGCCGAAGACCCCCCACGCGTCGCCGACCAGGGCGCCGGCGGCGGCGATCCCGACCAGGACCAGCGCGACGCTGCGGCTGCGGTCGTCGAGGCGGACGGCCGCCTCGCTGCCGTCGTCCTCGGGCAGCAGCAGCCAGCAGGCGCCGTAGACCGCGAGGCCGGCGCCCCCGAAGAACGTCAGCACCACGAACGCGACGCGCAGGATCACCGGGTCGATGTCGAGGTGGCGGGCCAGGCCGGCGGCGACGCCGGCGACCTTCTTGTCACGGGTGGCGCGACGGATCCGGTTGAGGGAGAGCACCTCGTCGCGGTGGGTGCGCGGGCCCGTGTCGTCGTCGGACCCGCGGTCGGCAGGGGCCTCGGGTGGTGTCGTTGTCATGGCTCCAGCCTGCTCGCGGACGGACCCGACGACCATCGGGGACGCCCCTGATCCTGCCTGCCCCGACCCCGGTCGCGCACCCCCGGCACCTCAGGGTCCTCTCGGGGTCGCACCGCATGGTCGAGGGGTCGGCGCTGTGTGACGATGGCGGAGATGGACACGACCACCACGGCATCCGGGGGCTACGAGCCGCGCCGCGCCTACCGCGACACGAGCGACCCGATCATCGGTGGGGTCGCCGCCGGACTGGCGCGGCACCTGGCCGCCCCCGTGCTGTGGGTGCGGGCGGCGTTCGTGCTGACGGCGGTGCTCGGCGGGGTCGGCATCGCGATGTACGCCGGCCTGTGGCTGGTCCTGCCGACCGACTCCCGCTTCGACGACGAGGCGCCCGGGCTCGCCGGGGCCACCCGCGACGGGCGCCGCCCTGGTCGCATCGGTCGTCTCGGGGACGTCGGACCGGCGATCGCGCTCGCCGCACTCGGCCTCGGTCTCGTCTTCGCGCTCGAGGCGGTGCTCGGTCAGGGCGCCGTCTTCTGGCCGGTCGCGATCGCGCTCGCCGGCATCGCGCTGCTCTGGCGCCAGGCCGACGAGGCCCAGCGCGAGCGCTGGCTCGACACGACCGGCCGCATCGACCCGGTGCGGGTGGTCTTCGGCAACGGTGGCTGGGCGTCGTATAGCCGGGTGGCGGCAGGTGTGCTGCTGATCGCGACCGCCCTGGTCCTCTTCGCGCTGCGCGGTGGCGGCATCGACATCGCCCGCGACCTGCTGCTCGCCGCGATGCTCGGAGTCGTCGGCATCGGTGTGGTCGTCGGCCCGTGGGTCTACCGGCTGGCCTCGGACCTGGCCGACGAGCGAGCCGAGCGGGTGCGCTCGCAGGAGCGCGCCGACGTCGCCGCCCACCTGCACGACTCGGTGCTGCAGACGCTCGCGCTGATCCAGAACAACGCCCAGGATGCCGCCGTGGTCGCCCGGCTCGCGCGCTCCCAGGAGCGCGACCTGCGCTCGTGGCTCTACGTCGGCGAGACCGTCGACGAGCGCAGCGTCGCCTCCGCGCTGCGTCGAGCGGCCGCCGAGGTCGAGGACGCCCACGCGATCACGGTCGACGTGGTCGCGGTCGGGGACGCCGCGCTGGTCGAGCGGCTGCGCCCGGTCGTCGCCGCAGCGCGCGAGGCCATGACGAACGCCGCCAAGCACGCCGGCACCGGTCGTGTCGACGTCTACGCCGAGACCACCGCCGACGCCGTCGACGTCTTCGTCCGCGACCGGGGCAGCGGCTTCGACCAGGCCGCCGTGCCCGAGGACCGGCACGGGGTGCGCCACAGCATCGTCGACCGGATGCACCGCCACGGCGGCACCGCCGAGATCCGCTCGGCGCCCGGCGAGGGCACCGAGGTGCGACTGCATCTGCCGCGCGAGACGGAGGAGGACCAGTGACCGAGCCGATCGGCGTGGTGGTCGTCGACGACCACGCCATGTTCCGCGCCGGCGTACGTGCCGAGCTGGCCGGCGCCGGGGCCGACCACGTCGTCGTGCTGGCCGAGGCAGCCGACGTCGACGAGGCCGTCGCGGCGATCCGCACCCACGGCCCCGATGTCGTGCTGCTCGACGTGCACCTGCCCGGTGGCGGCGGGGTCGAGGTGATGCGGCGCCTGGCCGGCACGACCACCCGCTTCCTGGCGCTGTCGGTCAGCGACGCGGCCGAGGACGTCATCGGCACCATCCGCGGCGGGGCTCGGGGCTACGTCACCAAGACCATCACCGGTCCCGAGCTGGTCTCGGCGATCCGGCGGGTGGCCGACGGCGACGCCGTCTTCAGCCCGCGCCTGGCCGGCTTCGTGCTCGACGCCTTCGCCGGCACCATCGAGGTCGCCGCGATCGACGAGGACCTCGACCGGCTCACCGAGCGCGAGCGGGAGGTGATGCGCCTGATCGCCCGCGGCTACGCCTACAAGGAGGTGGCCAAGGAGCTCTTCATCTCCATCAAGACCGTGGAGACCCACATGTCGAGCGTGCTGCGCAAGCTGCAGCTCTCCTCGCGCCACGAGCTGACCAGGTGGGCCTCCGACCGCCGCCTGCTGTAGAACTCTGCTCGTGGAGACCCTTCGCCTGATCCTGCTCTTCGTGCACGTCCTCGGCTTCGCCGCCCTCATCGGCGGACTGCTCGCCCAGGCCGGTGAGGCGTCCAAGCGGGTCAACTCCGCGATGCGTGACGGCGCCGGCACCGCCGTCGTCGCCGGCGTCGCGCTCGCCGGTGTGCTCTCGGCCGGCGACCAGGACCCCGACACCACCAAGATCGCGGTCAAGCTGCTGATCGGCGTCGTGATCCTGGCGCTGGTGATGGCCAACCTCCGCACGGAGATCTCGCAGCGGCTCTGGCTGACGATCCTGCTCCTGAGCATCGCCAACGTCGCCGTCGCGATCTTCTGGTCGCCGGCCCACCACTGGGTCTGAGCGGGGCTGTGGAGCGTCGCTCCGAGACCGTCGGAGCGACGCCGTAGGGTTGCGTCAGCCATGAGCACGCCTTCTGCCGACGCCCTCCTCGAGGGCCTCAACGACCCGCAGCGGGCCGCCGTCGTGCACGCAGGCGCGCCGCTGCTCGTGGTCGCCGGAGCAGGCTCGGGCAAGACCCGGGTGCTGACCCGGCGCATCGCGTGGCTGATCTCCGAGCGCAAGGCGCACCCCGGCTCGATCCTGGCGATCACCTTCACCAACAAGGCCGCGGCCGAGATGAAGGAGCGGGTCGAGGACCTGGTGGGCCGCCGCGCGCGGATCATGTGGGTCTCGACCTTCCACTCCGCGTGCGTGCGCATCCTGCGCAAGGAGATCGACAAGCTCGGCCTGAAGTCCTCCTTCTCGATCTACGACGCGGCCGACCAGAAGCGGCTGATGGCGCTGGTCTGCACCGACCTCGACCTCGACGTGAAGCGCTACCAGCCCGGTGCCCTGCTGCACTGGGTCTCCAGCCAGAAGAACGAGCTGCGCGACCCCGAGGACGCCACCAAGGACGCACGCAACACCCTCGAGGAGACCTACGCGGCGGCGTACACGCTCTACCAGCGGCGCCTGCGCGAGGCCAACGCGCTCGACTTCGACGACCTGATCATGTCGACGGTGCACCTCTTCGAGACCTTCCCGGAGGTGCGCGAGACCTACCGTCGCCGCTTCCGCCACGTGCTCGTCGACGAGTACCAGGACACCAACCACGCGCAGTACGCGCTCATCCACCAGCTCTGCGCCGACGCGCCCGAGGACCGCGACCCGGGCAGCGAGCGGGTGCCGCCGGCCGAGCTGATGGTCGTCGGCGACGCCGACCAGTCGATCTACGCCTTCCGGGGCGCCAACATCCGCAACATCCTCGACTTCGAGAAGGACTTCCCCGACGCCACCTCGATCCTGCTGGAGCAGAACTACCGCTCTACCCAGACCATCCTCACGGCCGCCAACTCGCTGATCGAGCGCAACAAGGGTCGCAAGGCCAAGCGGCTGTGGTCCGACGCCGGCGACGGCGAGCGCATCGTTGGCTACGTCGCCGACGACCAGCACGACGAGGCGCGCTTCGTCTCCAAGGAGATCGACGTCCTCGTCGACGGCGGCGCTCGGGCCAGCGACGTCGCCGTGTTCTACCGCACCAATGCCCAGTCGCGGGTCTTCGAGGAGATCTTCATCCGCACCGGCCAGCCCTACAAGGTCGTCGGTGGGGTGCGCTTCTACGAGCGGCGCGAGGTGCGCGACGCGCTGGCCTACCTGCGGATGCTGGCCAATCCCGACGACCAGATCTCGCTGCGCCGCATCCTCAACGCACCCAAGCGCGGCATCGGCGACCGGGCCGTCGAGTGCGTCAACGCCCTGGCCGACCGAGACCGGATCACCTTCTGGGAGGCCCTGCGCCGCGCCGAGGACGCGCCGGGGCTCGCGACCCGCTCGCTGACCAACATCCGCGGGTTCGTCGAGATGGTCGAGGAGCTGCAGTCGATGGTCGCCGCGGGCGAGCGCGCCGACGTGGTGCTCGAGACGGTGCTCGCACGATCGGGCTACCTCACGGCGCTCGAGGAGTCCGACGACCCGCAGGACGAGACCCGCATCGAGAACCTCGCCGAGCTGGTCGCGGTCGCCCGCGAGTTCTCCGACGACCCGGTCGCCGGCCCCTCGGCCGACCCGGCCGACGTCGACGCCGGGCTGGTGGCGCCGGGCTTGCAGGACTTCCTGGAGCGGGTCGCGCTGGTGGCCGACAGCGACCAGATCCCCGACGACCCGGACAACCCCGACGACACCGGGGTGGTCACGCTGATGACGCTGCACACCGCCAAGGGGCTGGAGTTCCCGGTCGTCTTCCTGACCGGGCTCGAGGACGGCGTCTTCCCGCACAGCCGGGCCCTGGGCGATCAGCCCGAGCTGGAGGAGGAGCGGCGCCTGGCCTACGTCGGGGTCACGCGGGCTCGCGAGCGGCTCTACATCTCCCGGGCGGTGGTGCGCTCGGCCTGGGGCGCTCCCTCGCACAACCCTGCCTCCCGCTTCCTCGACGAGCTCCCGATCGACCTGGTCGACTGGCGGCGCACGGAGGCCGAGCAGACCCGCTGGCAGCGACCGGACCTATCGGACTCATGGGGATCGGGGCAACGACTCGGCACGCCGACCGAGGCAGGTCGCCGCAACTTCTCCTCGGCCGCCGTCCGCGCCGACGCGGCCGCCCGGGCCAAGAAGCCCGACCGCGAGGTCCCGTCGCTGGTGCCGGGCGACCGGGTCGTGCACGACTCCTTCGGCATGGGCACCGTCGTCGCGCTGGAGGGCGCGGCCGAGAAGGCCGTCGCCTCCATCGACTTCGGCTCCGAGGGCGTCAAGCGCCTGCTGCTGCGCTACGCGCCGGTCGAGAAGCTCTGAGGCGGGAGCTCAAGACACCACCTTTCGCGCCCTTCTCGTTGGTCGAGTAGGCGCGCCAGCGCCGTATCGAGACCTGGTGACCTGGTGCTCCCCGGCGGGAGTGGTCTCGATACACCGCCTCGCTGGCGCTCGGCGGCACTCGACCAGCGAGGCGGAGCTGGGGGGTCAGGGGCACTCGACCAGCGAGGCGGAGCTGGGGGGTCAGGGGCACTCGACCAGCGAGGCGGACCTCGGGCGGGGGCTCAGGGGCACTCGACCAGCGAGGGCCGAGTTTCGTTGGTCGAGTAGGCGCGCCAGCGCCGTATCGAGACCTGGTGGCCGTCCGCGGGGCTTGGACGACGACGGTCGTCGGGTCAGGGGGTGACGCCGTTGGCGACGAGCGCGGCGTACGGGTCGACCGGGTCGCCGCCACCGGGGCGGACCTCGATGTGCACGTGCGGGCCGGTGACGTGGCCCGTGGAGCCCACGGTGCCGATGACCTGTCCGGCGCTGACCACGTCGCCGGGGGAGACGTTGATCGAGGTCTGGTGGCAGAACCACAGCTCGGTGCCGTCGGCGAGGGTGATCACGGTCTTGTTGCCGTAGGCGCCGTCGAAGCCGGTCGAGGTGACCGTGCCGCCGGCGATCGCCATGATCGGGGTGCCCGGGTCGGCCGCGAAGTCGAGGCCGGTGTGGTAGCTCGACCAGAGGCCGTACTCCCCGAAGGTGGCCGTCAGGCGGTAGTAGGCCGGGTCGACCGGCAGCACCCAGCGGTTGGCGGCCAGGTCGGCGGCGCGCTTCTCCGCCTTGGCCGCGAGGCCGGCGACGGCGGCGTTGTGCTGAGCCGCCTGCGCCTCGATCGGCGGCACGGCGGTGCCGGTCGCGTCGCCCAGGGCGTCGCGTCGCGAGTCGCGGCTGATCACGATCCGGCCGTCGGCGTCGACGCTCGCCACGCCGCCCGAGCCGTTCATCGCGCCGATCTGGCCGAAGCGGGCCGGACCGTCGACGAGTTGGGTGTGCGAGGCGCTGATCGCGCCCGCCGCGGAGATCGCCAGGGCGGCGATGCCGACGAGGATCGGGGCCGAGGGCAGGCGACGGGCGAACGGGCTGCGGGTCGTGGTCTTGACCGCGCGGCGCTTGCCGGGCACCGCCGGGCGCAGCGTCGTGGTCGTCTCGCCGGTCCGGGCGAGCGTCGCCGACGCGCGCAGGTCGGCGCGGCGCAGCGGCAGCACCTCGGTGTCGTCGGAGACGAACGAGGTGGTCTGGTCGACCGGCTCGAGCTCGGCGAGCACGCGCGCGATGGTGGCCGTGTCGATCAGCGACGGCGCGGGCTCGGCCGGGCGGGCGACGCGGCGACCGACGTACGGCGCTGCGGGAGCCTCCTGGACCAGGGTGTCGCCGGCCGGGCGGGCGACCCGGCGGCCGACGTACGGCGCGGGGTCGGGCTGCGGCGCGGGCCGAGCGGAGGGGGAGTCCTGGAGGGTCTCCGAGGGTCCTCGACGAGTATCGGGGACTTCCGCTCGGTGGTGACCCATGAAGCAAGTACTCCGTTGCTTGGTGCTGGCGTTTCGCGGGGGATGAAACGGGCGAGCCCAGACTGTAACGGACGGATCGCGTGACCCGACAAACTGGACCGGACCGATTGTGCCCAGACCTTGCGCTGCCTGTCCGGGTTTCGTGAAGATTCGCGCCCGCACCCCCGGACATGACCTATGTCACGTCTGGCCCCAGGCCTCGTCGTGGCGCCCCGGACGGGACTAAGGTGCCGCGGGAACATTCGCGGCCCCGCCCTGCCCTGCCGCGTGCTGACGCGGTCCGTCCTGTGCCGCGCAGACATCTGATCGTTGACTAAGAGACTGGTGAATCAGTGGACCTGATGGAGTACCAGGCGAAGGAACTCTTCGCCAAGCACGGCGTCGCCACGACGCTCGGAGAGGTCGTCGAGACCGCTGAGGCCGCCAAGGCCGCTGCCGAGAAGATCGGTGGTGTCACCGTCATCAAGGCTCAGGTCAAGGCTGGTGGCCGCGGCAAGGCCGGCGGCGTCAAGCTCGCCAAGACCGCCGACGAGGCCTTCGAGCACGCCTCCAACATCCTCGGCATGGAGATCAAGGGTCTGACCGTCAACCGGGTGCTCGTCACGCCGGCGACGCCGCCGGAGGAGGAGTACTACTTCTCGTTCCTGCTCGACCGCTCCAACCGCCAGTACCTCTGCATCGCCAGCGTCGAGGGCGGTGTGGAGATCGAGGAGGTCGCCAAGACCAACCCCGAGGCCGTGCGCCAGATCGCGATCGACCCGGGCACCGGCGTCGACGAGGCCAAGGCCCGCGAGATCGCGACCGACGCCAAGTTCCCCGAGCCCGTCTTCGAGCAGGCCGTGACGATGATCCAGGCGCTCTACCAGGTCTTCGTCGAGGAGGACGCGACGCTCGTCGAGGTCAACCCCCTCGCGCGCCTGGCCGGCGACAAGCTCGAGGCGCTCGACGGCAAGGTCTCGCTCGACGAGAACGCCTCCGAGGTCCGTCACCCCGAGCACGAGGAGTTCGTCATCCGCGACGAGCAGGACCCGCTCGAGGCGAAGGCCAAGGACAAGGGCCTCAACTACGTCAAGCTCGACGGTCAGGTCGGCATCATCGGCAACGGCGCGGGTCTCGTGATGAGCACCCTCGACGTCGTCGCGTACGCCGGCGAGGCGCACGGCGGCGTGAAGCCGGCGAACTTCCTCGACATCGGTGGCGGCGCCAACGCCCAGGTGATGGCCGACGGTCTCGACGTGATCCTCAACGACCCGCAGGTCAAGAGCGTGTTCGTCAACGTCTTCGGTGGCATCACCGCGTGCGACGAGGTCGCCAGCGGCATCAAGGGCGCACTCGAGATCCTGGGCGACTCGGCCACCAAGCCGCTCGTCGTCCGCCTCGACGGCAACAACGTCGAGAAGGGCCGCCAGATCCTCGACGAGCTCAACCACCCCCTGGTCACCCAGGTCGACACGATGGACGGAGCGGCCGACAAGGCCGCCGAGCTCGCCAACGCCTGAGGCCGGAAGAGAGATAGAAGAGCAATGTCGATCTACCTGAACAAGGACTCCAAGATCATCGTCCAGGGCATCACGGGCGGGATGGGTGCCAAGCACACCAACCTGATGCTCCAGGCCGGTAGCAACATCGTCGGCGGCGTCAACGCGCGCAAGGCCGGCACGACCGTCGAGCTCAACGGCCAGGAGCTGCCGGTCTTCGGCACCGTGGCCGAGGCGATGGCCGCGACCGGTGCCGACGTCTCGGTGGCCTTCGTCCCGCCGGCGTTCACCAAGGACGCCTGCATCGAGGCCATCGACGCCGGCATCGGCCTGCTCGTGGTCATCACCGAGGGTGTGCCGGTCCAGGACACCGCCGAGGTGTGGTCCTACCTGCAGAGCGCGGCCAACACGGCCGGCACCCGGATGATCGGCCCCAACTGCCCGGGCATCATCACGCCGGGCGAGTCGCTGGCCGGCATCACCCCGCACACCATCGCGGGCACCGGTCCGGTCGGTCTCGTGTCGAAGTCGGGCACGCTGACCTACCAGATGATGTACGAGCTCAAGGACTTCGGCTTCTCGACCGCCATCGGCATCGGCGGCGACCCGATCGTCGGGACCACCCACATCGACGCCCTCGCGGCGTTCGAGGCGGACCCTGACACGAAGGCGATCGTGATGATCGGCGAGATCGGCGGAGACGCCGAGGAGCGTGCGGCGGCCTACATCAAGGACCACGTCACCAAGCCGGTCGTCGGCTACGTCGCGGGCTTCACCGCCCCCGAGGGCAAGACGATGGGCCACGCCGGTGCGATCGTGTCGGGCTCCTCCGGCACCGCCCAGGCGAAGAAGGAGGCCCTCGAGGCGGTCGGGGTCAAGGTCGGCAAGACGCCGTCCGAGACCGCGGCCCTGATGCGGGCCATCCTGCAGGCGCTCTGACCGACCCCCCCCACCCGCCGCGCCGGGCCGTGATGACGGCCCGGCTCGGCGGTCGGCATTTCCCGCGACGGCCTACCGGCGGGTACGGCGTGGTGTTGGCCGGGTGCCGGGGGGCGTCCTAGTGTCGGTGCGTGTCAACGACGACGCACGACGACAAGTCCGACCTGCTCGCGAAGGCGACCGACCTGGCCCTGGCGGGCAGGGGATCCGGCGGCCCGCCGCACGCCGAGGTGGGTGACCTGCTCCGCGCCTACTACCGCCACGTCGCGGCCGAGGACCTCGCCGGGCGCACCGACGTGGACGTCTACGGCGCACTGGCCAGCCACTTCCGGCTCGCCGGGTCGCGCCCGCAGGGCACCGCCCGGGTGCGCGTCTTCACCCCGACGCTGGCCGAGCACGGCTGGTCGGCCGGCGGGCACAGCGTGGTCGAGGTCGTCACCGACGACATGCCCTTCCTGGTGGACTCGCTCACGATGGAGTTGAGCCGCCAACTGCGCGATGTGCACCTGGTCGTGCACCCCCACTTCGACGTCCGCCGCGACATCACCGGCGCCCTGCAGCACGTCGGCGTCGTCGACGACGGTGCGGTCGAGCCCACGGGCGACACGGTGCGCGAGTCCTGGATGCACGTCGAGATCGACCGGGTCCGTGACGGCGACGACCCCGAGGCGATCGTCGAGCGGATCCAGGCCGTGCTGCGCGACGTGCGCGAGGCGGTCGAGGACTGGTCGCGCACTCGGCAGCGGATGCTCGACGTGGTCGCCGAGCTGCGCAGCGATCCGCCGCCGCTCGACGCCGACGAGGTCCGCCAGGGTGCGGAGCTGCTGGAGTGGCTGGCCGACGAGCACTTCACCTTCCTGGGCTACCGCGAGTACGTCCTCGAGCACGTGCCGGCCGACGGCGACAGCGAGGAGGGCGAGACGCTGCGCGCCGTGCCCGGCACCGGCCTGGGCATCCTGCGCGCCGACCAGTCGCTCTCCGAGTCGTTCGCCCGGCTGCCCGACCCGGTCAAGGCCAAGGCGCGCGAGCGCACCCTGCTGGTCCTGGCCAAGGCCAACTCCCGCGCGACCGTGCACCGCCCGGCGTACCTCGACTACGTGGGCGTCAAGACCTTCGGCGCCGACGGCGAGGTGACCGGCGAGCGCCGCTTCCTCGGGCTCTTCTCCTCGACGGCGTACGCCGAGTCGCTGACCCGGATCCCGCTGCTGCGCGAGCGCGCTGCCGCGGTGCTGCGCGCGAGCGGCTACGACCCCCGCTCGTACGCCGGACGAGCGCTGATGGACACCCTCGAGAGCTACCCGCGCGACGAGCTCTTCCACACCGACGTCGACGAGCTCGGTCCGATGGCCGAGGCGGCGATGAACGCCCGCGAGCGCCGCTCGGTGCGCGCGATCATCCGTCCCGACAGCTACGGGCGCTACGTCTCGGTGCTCGTCTATCTCCCGCGCGACCGCTACAACACCGGCGTGCGCGAGCGCTTCAGCCAGATCCTCTCCGAGCGGCTCGGTGCCACCTCCGTGGAGTTCACCGTGCGGATCAACGAGTCCACCACGGCGCGCGTGCACTTCGTCGTGCACCTGCCCGCCGGCGAGATGCCGCCCGAGATCGACACCGCGGACCTGGAGCGCCGGCTGACCGAGGCCTCGCGCAACTGGCGCGACGACTTCATCGGCGCGGTCATCGCGGAGTACGGCGAGGAGGTCGGCTCGGTGCTGGGGAGGCGCTACCTCGACTCGTTCCCCGAGGCCTACAAGGAGGACTACGCCGCGCGCACTGCGGCCGTCGACCTCGGTCGCCTCGAGGGCATCGCCGGGGAGGA
>WLIH01000340.1 GCA_009702305.1 Actinomycetota bacterium
CCTCGGTCTCGGCACGGCGATGAAGAAGAACCTGCGCAAGGTCTTCCCGGACCACTGGTCCTTTATGCTCGGCGAGATCGCGCTGTGGAGCTTCGTCGTCCTGCTCCTGACCGGTGTCTTCCTGACGCTGTGGTTCACCCCCAGCATGGGCGAGGTCCAGTACAACGGGTCCTACGACCAGCTGCGCGGCATCCACATGTCCGAGGCCTACGCCTCGAGCCTGAAGCTCTCGTTCGACGTGCGCGGTGGCCTGCTGATGCGCCAGATGCACCACTGGGCCGCGATGCTCTTCGTCGCCTCGATGATGATCCACCTGCTTCGGGTGTACTTCACGGGCGCCTTCCGCAAGCCGCGTGAGCTCAACTGGGTCATCGGCTCGCTGCTGCTGCTGCTCGGCACGCTCGAGGGCTTCACCGGCTACTCGCTGCCCGACGACCTGCTCTCCGGCACCGGCATCCGCGCGGCGGACGGCTTCATGAAGTCGATGCCCGTCGTCGGCACGTACATGTCGTTCTTCCTCTTCGGAGGCGAGTTCCCGGGCGAGTCGATCATCCCCCGTCTCTACACCGTGCACGTGCTGCTGATCCCCGGCCTGCTGCTGGCCCTGATCGCCGCGCACATGCTGCTGCTCGTCTACCACAAGCACACCCAGTGGCCCGGTCCCGGCCGCACGGAGGAGAACGTCGTCGGCTACCCGATGCTCCCTGTGTACGCCGCCAAGGCCGGTGGCTTCTTCTTCATCGTGTTCGGCGTGACCGCCCTGATGGGTGGCCTGCTGTCGATCAACCCGGTGTGGAAGTTCGGGCCCTACGACCCGACCAAGGTCACCGCCGGCTCCCAGCCCGACTGGTACATGGGCTGGCCCGACGGCGCGCTGCGCATCATGCCCGGCATCGAGTCGCACCTGTTCGGACACACGATCGCGTGGAATGTCTTCCTCCCGATCATCGTGCTGCCCGGCCTGATGTTCACGATCCTGCTGATGCTGCCCTTCATCGAGTCGTGGGTGACCGGCGACAAGCGCGACCACCACCTGCTCGAGCGTCCGCGCAACGCGCCGACCCGCACGGCCGTCATGGTCGCGCTGATGACGTTCTACGGCCTGATGTGGGCTGCCGGCGGCAACGACATCATCGCCATCAAGCTGCACCTGAGCATCAACCAGATCACCTACTTCATGCGCGGGGCGGTGTTCATCGGACCGGTGATCGCCTTCTTCATCACGCGTCGTTGGTGCATCTCGCTGCAGCGTCACGACAACGACAAGCTGCTCCACGGCTACGAGACCGGCATCATCATGCGCTCGGCCGAGGGCGGTTACTCCGAGAAGCACCTGCCGATCAGCGAGAAGGCGGCCTACACGCTCACCGCGCGTGACCGCGACGAGGTCTACGTGCCCGGCTCCGAGACCGACGCCAACGGCGTCGCGGCTCCGGGCGGTCGCCTCGACGGTCTGCGCGGCAAGCTCTCGGCCCTGTGGTTCGCGGACAACATCCAGAAGCCCACGGCTCAGGAGCTCGAGGAGGCGCATCACCACGCCGAGCACGAGCACGAGCTGCACGCAGCGCTCGACGGCCACTCGGCCGACGGTCACCAGTTCGACGGCCACCACGCCGTCGAGGGCGAGACGCTGCGCGGCGACCACTGATCCACCCGACGATGGCCCCGTCCGAGACTCTCGGACGGGGCCATCGTCATCTCACGACCAGCTCGGTCTCGATACGCTCGCTGCACTCGCTACTCGACCAACGAGACCCGGCTGACTCGTTGGTCGAGTGCCGCCGAGCGCCAGCGAGGCGGCGTATCGAGACCACGCCCGCCCCGCTCGTTGGTCGAGTACCGCCGAACGCCGTCGAGGGAGAGACCCTGCGCGGCGACCACCGATCCACCCGGCGAGCGGGCCAGCCCGGTCTCGATACGCTCGCTGCACTCGCTACTCGACCAACGAGACCCGGCTGACTCGTTGGTCGAGTGCGGTGTATCGAGACCCTCCGCGCCCCGGTCGTTGGTCAACTGCCGCCGAGCCGGCGAGGGCGAGACCCTGCGCGGCGACCACTGATCCACCCGACGGGGGAGGCAGCCCGGTCTCGATACGCTCGCTGCACTCGCTACTCGACCAACGAGACCCTGCGGGCCTGGCTGACTCGTTGGTCGAGTGCCGCCGAGCGCCAGCGAGGCGGTGTATCGAGACCAGCGCAGCACGAGGCTGAGCTCAGAGAGCCGAGCCCTTGGCGTAGGAGGCGTAGGAGGCGTTCCAGTCGCCGTAGCCGTTGTCCAGGGTCATCGGTCGACCGGTGCCGGTCGTCTCCACGACGTCACCGCGACGCGTCATGGCGTAGAGCCAGGCGGCGTTCTCGGTGGACATGCCGGTGCAGCCGTGGCTGACGTTGGCGTAGCCCTGGGAGCTGACCGACCACGGAGCGGCGTGGATAAACTCGCCGGAGTACGTCAGGCGCATCGCCCATTGCACGTTGTCGATGTCGTAGGCCTCGGAGCCGCCGATGCCGACGGTCTCGGAGTTCATCCGCTTGCTCTCGAACTTCTCGATGATGACCTTGGTGCCCGATCGCGTCGTGAAGCCGGCCTTGCCTGTCGTGATCGGGATCGTGCGCAGCAGCTTGCCGTTGCTGAGGACCTTCATCTGGTGCGTGCGGGCGTCGACCTTGTATACGTGGGCGTCGCCCACCTTGAAGTCGATGTCGCGGCTCTCCTGGCCGTAGATGCCGTTGCCGGCCGAGACGCCGTTGATGTCGACGTCGACGTGGACGTCGGTGCCCGGCTTCCAGTAGCTCTTCGGCCGGTAGTGCACCTCGGTGTCGCTGAGCCAGTGCCAGGTGCCGACCTGGCTCGGCGTCGAGGTGACCTCGAGGTGCTTCTCGATCGAGGCCCGGTCGGTGACCGGCACGTCGAAGGTCACGATCACCGGCATGCCGACGCCGACCGTCTCCCCTGCCAAGGGCGCGACCGAGGGGAACGTCTGCTCGGCGAGGGTGAGGTCCTGGGTGCGGAAGCGCGTGACAGTGCGGGTGGGCGCGCCACCGTCGAGGCCGCGCGAGACTGCCTTCAGGGTGTAGGCGGTGCCCGGCTCGAGGCGGCCGTCGGCCTGCCAGGAGAATCCGTTGGCGGCGAGCTCCCCCGCCACGTCGCCGGCCGGCGACGAGACGCTCACCTCGTCGAGCTCGGCGTTGGCCACCGTGACGGCCAGCAGGGTGTCGACCGGGACGTCCTCCGCCCCGTTGCCGACGTTGACCGTCACCGTGGGCTCCGCCGGGGCTGCCGTGGCGGCCGAGGACGTCTCACCGGCCGGTGCGGCGTCGCGCCCGGGCACGACCGAGTCGGCCGTGCAACCGGCTGCCGCGGCGACGAGCAGTGCGAGCGATCCGAGGACGACAGCGCGAGGCGGGCGTGCGGACATGCGGTGGGCTCCCAAGATGGCGTACGGCGGGCTGCAGGCGGGCGAGAGCGGCGCCCGCACCCCCTTCAGCGTAACCGGGGGCCGGTGAATGCACCGACTCCGCGCGCCCGAGGGCGCGCGGAGTCGGTGGATGGATCGGGGTGGCGCAGGCTCAGTGAGCGTGCTCGCCGCGGTAGTACTCGAAGATCAGGCCGCAGGTCGCGACCGCGCCCAGGATGCTGCCGATGATGAAGAGCCACCAGGCGCCGGCGGCGACGCCGAACACCATCACGCCGAGCGTCAGGCCGGCCCACAGCGGCCACCAGGAGTACGGCGGGAAGAAGCCCAGCTCGCCGGCGCCGTCCGCGATCTCGGCGTCCTTGCGGTCCTCGGGGCGCGGGTCCATCTTGCGCGCGTGGAAGCCGAGGTAGATGGTCACCATCAGCGTGAGCAGGGTGGTCATCGTCAGGGCGGAGGTGCCCGTCCAGTCGCCGCCGTGCTCGGAGGCGTCCGTCACCAGCCAGTACGCCGGCGTGACGAGCACCAGGAAGATCGTCGTGATCCCGAAGATCCAGGCCTCGGACTTCATCAGGCGTTGTCCTCGTTCGTGTCGGTGACCGGGGCGTTGCGCTCCTCGAGCATCTCCTCACGCCC
>WLIH01000341.1 GCA_009702305.1 Actinomycetota bacterium
CCTCGGGCGCCGCGCTGCCATCGCCGGAGCTGCAGGCGCCGTCACGGCGTCGGCAGCGCGACTCCCGCGAGCCGAGGCGGCCGCGGCACGCACCGGGCGGCGACCCAACATCGTCGTGATCCTGGCGGACGACTTCGGCTACGGCGCGCTCGGCGCCTACGGCCAGCAGGTCCTGCAGACTCCGCATCTGGACCGGCTCGCGGGCGAAGGCATCCGCTTCACCCAGGGCTACGCGGGCGCGAGCGTCTGCGCGCCGTCGCGCACGACGCTGCTGACCGGGATGCACGGCGGCCACGCCCGGGTGCGCGCCAACACCCAGCGCACGACCGGGGTCGAGCCCCGGCTGCTCGAGCGCGACGTCACCTTCGCCGAGGTGCTGGCGGCGGGCGGCTACCGCACCGGCATCTTCGGCAAGTGGGGCTTCGGCGACGACGACTGCTTCGTCGCCGACCCGATCGGCCTGAGCTGCGACCTCGCGCTCCCCGTCACCCCCGGTGGCGGGCTCGCAGGCGGCGCTCCGACCGAGGCGACCGGCGACTTCGACGTGTCCAACCGTCGCGACGCCAGCCACCCGCTGCAGAAGGGCTTCGACGCCTTCGTCGGCCTGGTCACGACCGAGCACGCCTTCCAGTACTGGCCCGACTACCTGTGGCGACGCAACCGTCGCTTCCGGCTGCCTGCCAACGACGGCGAGGTCAAGGGCACCTACGCGCCCGAGGTCTACCTCGATGCCGCCCTCGACTTCATCGACGAGCACCGGGCCGAGGAGTTCTGCCTCTACTTCGCCCCGCAGCTCGTGCACTTCCCCAACCAGGTGCCCGACGAGGCGCTCGGGCCGTACGCCGACCAGGTGACGTGGACTCCGGACATGAAGGCCTATGCCGCGCAGTACACCCTCCTCGACGACTACGTCGGCCAGATCATCGGGCGGCTCGAGGAGCTCGGGCTCGCCGAGGACACGCTCGTCGTCGTCACCGGCGACAACGGACCGACCCCCAACGAGCACCTTCTCGTCGGCTCCTCGTCGTGCGCGGACGTGCAGACGCCGTCACCCGACTCGGCCCTCGCCGACTACCTCTGGGACACCAACGGCGGACTGCGCGCCGGCAAGCACTCGCTCTACGAGGGCGGCATCCGGGTGCCGCTGGTGGTGTGGGGTCCCGGCGTCGTCCGCCGCGACGGCGACGCGGTCGCGGACCGCCCGTGGGGCTCGGTCGACCTGCTGCCGACCCTGGCCGACATCGCCGGCGTGAGCGCGCCTGAGGACGTGGACGGCGTATCGGTGCGCGACTGGATCACCGGCGAGCGACGAGGCGGCGTCGAGCACCCGCCGCTGTACTTCGAGCGGCCGCCGATCAACGACCAGAACCTCGACGGCGGCCCGCCCTCGCAGCTGGTCTACACGACGGCGATCCGCTGGGGTCGGTGGAAGGGGGTGCGGCACGCGCCCGGCGCCGATCCGCTCGTCGACGACGCGCGAGCCCGCTTCGAGCTCTACGACCTGGAGGCCGACCCCGCCGAGACCCTCGACGTCTCCCTGCTGAACGCCGACGTCGCGACCCGGCTGCAGGAGCGGATGCGCGCGAGCCACGCGCCGCCGCCGTACCAGCGACGGGCCTACCGTCCTCGCCGCACCGGCCGGGAGCTGCGCCTGCCTCGGTGACATCGGTCCCCTCGTCCGCGGACGCTCGACCCTGCCCCGGGGGTCGCCCCGCCACCAGGCTGGAGGCTCGGACCACCGCGAGCCAGAGGATCCCATGCCGTCGATCCATCGCACCGCCGTGGCGCCCCGGTGAGCGCCGGCCATCTCCAGCCCCGCGCGCGCCTCGCCGCGATGCCGAACGCCGCCCGGGCGTAGGCGTACGGGCCACCGTCGGCCGGCAGTCGACGTGACATGACGGAGAACATCAGGGCCAGCGCGATCGCGCCGACCGTGGCGATGCCCATCGCGGCCAGGCTGATCGGTCCGTAGGAGGCGATGGCGTACGGCAGGCTGAAGATGCCGACCCCGATGATGCTGCCCATCACCAAAGCCGTCGACTGCGGCAGACCGAGTCGGTCCGACTGGTCGGCCCGCGGTGACGGGGCGGCGGTCGGTGGATCCTGGACCTGGGTCATGACATCTCCTCCGGCGGAGGTCGTTCCTCCGTCCCAGCAGCTACGCAACCACCGGGCGGCAGCTCGTCTCAGTGCCGAAGGTCCTCGCACCCGGCGGCCCATGGTCATCGCCGCCCGTCAGGGACCTTCGGCACTGGCGGGCGCCTCGGCACCGGCGTAGACCGGGGGGACATGACCTCCCCCAAGATCCGCGTCTACCTGCTCGACGACCACGAAGTCGTCCGCGGCGGTCTCCGGCACCTCCTGGAGAGCGCCGGCGACATCGAGGTGGTCGGCGAATCGGGGTCGGCCCTCGACGCAGCGCGTCGGATCCCTGCGCTCCGACCGGACGTGGCGATCCTCGACGGCCGTCTGCCCGACGGCTCCGGAGTCGAGGTGTGCCGTGAAGTGCGTTCGGTGGACCCGAGCATCCAGGCCCTCATCCTGACGTCGTTCGACGACGACGAGGCTCTCTTCGCCGCGATCATGGCGGGCGCTGCGGGCTACGTCCTCAAGGAGATCAAGGGCACCGACCTGGTCAGCGCTGTGCGTCAGGTCGCCGGCGGCAACTCCCTGATCGACCCGGCCCTGACCGCGCGCGTCCTCGAGCGGGTGCGCCATCCGTCGACCATCGCGCCGCAGCTCGCCGGGCTGACCGAGCAGGAGCTCAAGCTCCTCGGCCACATCGCCGAGGGCCTGACCAACAGACAGATCGGCGAGCAGGTGTTCCTCGCGGAGAAGACGGTGAAGAACTACGTCTCCAGCATCCTGGCCAAGCTCGGACTCGAGCGGCGCACCCAGGCCGCCGTCCTGGCGACCCGGCTGCTCGGTCCGTCCGCCGACCGCGTCCACTGAGACGACTCGTGACCCACGGCCCCCCCGGGTCGGGACCAACAGCCCTGATCGGACCGGCCGAGGGACGCGAGGCTGAGGGCACCGAACTCAGGAGGTCACGACCATGGCGGTCATCCACGGACACCGAGCACCATCCACCAGCGACACGACGCTCTTCCACGATGTCGCCGAGACGGGGCTGACCGGCCGCGCCGTAGCGGTCCTGCGCATCGCCTTCGGCCTGACGTTCCTGTGGGCCTTCGCCGACAAGCTCCTCGCCCTGGGCTTCCACACCGGCTACGACGACACCGGCACGCTGGACCGCTTCGGCGACGCGGCCTGGATCCACGGCGGCAGCCCGACCAACGGCTTCCTCGCCTTCGGGGCCGACGGACCGTTCCAGGGGTTCTACAACAGCATCGCCGGAGCGGCCTGGGCGGACGCACTCTTCATGCTCGGTCTCCTCGGGATCGGAATCGGCCTGACCTTCGGCGTCGGACTCCGGTTGGCCGCCGGGGCCGGGGTCGTGCTCTACCTGATGATGTGGAGCGTCGCCCTGCCACCGGAGACCAACCCGGTCCTCGACGACCACATCCTCGGCGCCCTCACCCTCATCGTGCTGGCTCTGCTCAACGCCGGTGACACCTGGGGACTGTCGGCACGACTGAGTCGCACCCACCTCG
Source organism: Actinomycetota bacterium (assembly GCA_009702305.1). Lineage (GTDB taxonomy): Bacteria > Actinomycetota > Actinomycetes > Propionibacteriales > Nocardioidaceae > Nocardioides. The sequence goes on from WLIH01000341.1 coordinate 3,615, forward strand.
TGCAGCGCTACCCCGTCCTGCGCTGATGTCGGCGAGCCCGGCGCCCTCCCCTGTCCCCACGGGCGGAGCGCCGGGACCGTCGCCGCAGCACCCCGGCGCGGAGCCGACGCACCGGCACCTGGCCACCCCGCGCCCGCGGCACCACCCGACGGTCGCCGCCCATGAGCGAGCCCTCGCCGACGACCTGCAGCTGCGTCTGGCCGACCGGATCACCCGCTTCGCGGGTTCGATGCCCTTCGTCTACGTCCACGTCGCGGCGTTCGCGGGATGGATGCTCGTCTGGGAGCGCAGCCCGTGGCCCACCCTGACGCTGATCGTCTCGCTCGAGGCGATCTTCCTGTCGACGTTCGTGATGATCGGACAGAACCGCCAGGCCGCCTTCCAGCGCGCCAAGGCCGACCACGACTTCGTGACCGAGGAGCAGGA
>WLIH01000342.1 GCA_009702305.1 Actinomycetota bacterium
GAGGGGCTTGATGTTGACCGACACGATGTCGACCTCCACTTTCAGACTTCAGTTGGCGGGTGGTTCACGTCTGTGCCTGCTCGTCCCGGGACGCCGTCGCGGGGGTCGCTCCGGGCTCTGCAGGCGCTGGCACACTCACGGGGAGAGTGCCAGATCAGACGTTAGCACTCGCCTCGATGGAGTGCCAGAGCGGTCCCCGTGCACGGACCTGACAGGATCCGCTCGTGGACCTCGACGCCTTCCGCTGGCTGCTGACCGACGACGGTCAGCAGCTGCTGCGCCGAGCCGTCGACCTCGGCATGCTGCGCACCACCGACCCGTTGCGGGCCCAGGCCGAGCTGCGGCGTACGACGCCGGGGCCGACCGACGTCGTCGCGACCCAGGTCGCCGCGGCCCTGACCCAGGCCGGGCTGCGCGAGCGGGCCGTGGCGAAGTTCGGCGACCTGGCTCGCCGGATGTACTTCACCCCCGACGGTCTCGAGCAGGCCACCCGCCTGGCGGTCGCCGAGCACCGCGCGGCCCGGCTGAGCGCCTTCGGCGGGTCGAGCGTGATCGACCTGGGGTGCGGGATCGGCGGCGACCTGGTCGCGTGCGCCCGCGCCGGACTCACCGTCGCCGGCGTCGACCTCGACCCGGTCCGCGTCGCCGTCGCCGAGGCCAACCTGGCGGCGCTCGACCTCGAGGGCGCCGTCGCCGTCGCCGACGCCACCACGATCGACACCTCGCCCTTCGCGGTCGCGTACGCCGATCCGGCGCGACGCTCGGCCCGGGGTCGGAGCTTCGACGTCGGCGACTGGACGCCGCCGTGGTCCTTCGTCGTCGACCTGCTCCAGCGCGACGCCTGCGTCAAGGTGGCCCCGGGCATCCCCCACGACCTGGTGCCCGCCGACGTCGAGGCCGAGTGGGTCAGCGATCACGGCGAGGTCAAGGAGGCCGCGCTCTGGTCTCCCCGGCTGGCCACGGCGACCCGGCGCGCGACCGTGATCGGCGACGGCGGCCTCGCGACCCTGACCGAGGAGGACGACCCCGGCGCGCCCGTCGTGGCGCTGGGCCGGTTCCTCTACGAGCCCGACGGGGCGGTCATCCGGGCCGGCCTGGTCACTGCCGTCGCCGCCGGGGTCGGCGGCGGGCTGCTCGACGAGCACATCGCCTACGTCAGCGCCGAGCAGGCCTTCCGCACGCCGTTCGCGCGGGGCTACGAGGTGCTCGAGGAGCTGCCCTACCGGGAGAAGGCGCTGCGCGCCGCGCTGCGCGAGCGCGGCATCGGCCGCCTCACCATCAAGAAGCGCGGAGTCGACGTCGTGCCGGAGGTGCTGCGCAAGCGGCTGGCGCTGAGCGGCGACCAGGAGGCCACGCTGGTGATGACCCGGGTGGCCGGGTCCGGCACGGCGCTGCTGGTGCGTCCGCTCCGATAGCCGGGCGCGATCAGCCCTCCCCGAGCGCCGCCCTCTCGGCGCCGATCGTGGTGTCGTCGCCGTGCCCGGTGTGCACCACCGTGCTGTCGGGCAGCGAGAAGAGCTTGGCCCGGATCGAGGCCTCGATCGTGGGCCGGTCGCTGAAGGAGCGCCCGGTCGCTCCTGGACCGCCCTGGAACAGGGTGTCGCCGGTGAAGACGCAGCCGAGGGACGGCGCGTGGAAGCACACCGCTCCCGGGGCGTGCCCGGGGGTGTGGATCGCCCGCAGCGTCGTGCCGCCGACAAGGATCTCGAAGCCCTCGCCGAGGTCGACGTCCCAGAGCTCGTCGGTGTGCGTCAGCTCCCACAACGGCCGGTCGTCGGGGTGCAGCATGATCGGGGCGACGACGCGCTGGCGCAGGGCCGGCGCCACCCGCACGTGGTCGTCGTGCGCGTGCGTGCACAGGATCGCCCGCACCTGCCGGTCACCCACCACCGCCATGATCGCGTCGACGTCGTGCGGGGCGTCGATGACGACGCACTCGACGTCGTCGCCGACCACCCAGAGGTTGTTGTCGACGTCGAAGGTCTCCCCGTCGAGGGAGAAGGTGCCCGAGACGACCGCGTGGTCGACGCGAGCCGGCATCAGAGCACCACGACCGAGCGCAGCACGTCGCCGTGGTGCATCCGCTCGAACGCCGCCTCGACGTCGCCGATGCCGATCTCCTCGGTCACGAACGCGTCCAGGTCGAGCCGGCCCTGCTGGTAGAGCTCGACCAGCATCGGGAAGTCGCGCGAAGGCAGGCAGTCGCCGTACCAGCTGGACTTCAGCTGACCGCCGCGGCCGAAGACGTCGATCAGCGGGATGTCGGGGAGGGTCATGTCGGGGGTCGGCACGCCGACGAGGACGACGGTGCCGGCCAGGTCGCGGGCGTAGAACGCCTGCTTCCAGGTCTCCGGGCGACCGACCGCCTCGATGACGACGTCGGCACCGAAGCCGCCGGTCAGCTCCTGGATCGCCGTCACCGGGTCGGTGGTGGAGGAGTCGATGCTGTGCGTCGCGCCCATCTCCATCGCCTTGGCGAGCTTCTTGGCGTCGATGTCGACCGCGATGATCGGGCTGGCGCCCGCCAGCGCCGACCCGGCGATCGCCGCGACTCCGACGCCGCCGCAGCCGATGACCGCCACGGACTTGCCGCGGGTCACGGCTCCGGTGTTGATCGCTGCGCCGATGCCGGCCATCACGCCGCAGCCGAGCAGGCCGACGGCGGCTGGTCGCGCGGACGGGTCGACCTTCGTGCACTGGCCGGCGGCGACGAGCGTCTTCTCGGCGAAGGCCCCGATGCCCAGCGCCGGCGACAGCTCGGTGCCGTCCTCGAGGGTCATCTTCTGGGTCGCGTTGTGGGTGGCGAAGCAGTACCACGGCTCGCCGCGGTCGCAGGCGCGGCAGTCGCCGCACACGGCTCGCCAGTTGAGGACGACGAAGTCACCGGGCGCGACGCCGGTGACGTCCGGCCCCACGGCCTCGACGACCCCGGCCGCCTCGTGGCCGAGCAGGAAGGGGAACTCGTCGTTGATCCCGCCCTCGCGGTAGTGCAGGTCGGTGTGGCACACCCCGCAGGCCTGCACCTGCACGACGGCCTCACCCGGCCCGGGGTCGGGCACGTTGATCGTGACCACCTCGACGGGGGCACCCTTGGCACGGGCGACGACGGCCTTGACCTGCTGCATGGCTCTCCTTCGAGGAAGTGATCCGACGGTGCTCATGCAAGCGCATCACGCCAAGCCGCGCACCCCGGGGTCCCGCCCCGGCGCTCAGTCCAGCCAGGTCCAGGTGGCCAGCATGCTCTCGACGACCTCGTCGGTCACCGCGGCCGGCTCGCGCGACTCGAAGCGCAGGTCGACGTACTGACCGCCACGCACGGCGCCGAGCTGGACGACCCGCGTCGGGCCGTCCTTCGACGTGACCGTGAAGAAGGGCACGCCATCGATGTCGCGGTCGTCCTGGCGCTCGCCGCGCGGGGCCACGTCCTCGAGCCGGGTCGCCGCCCAGGCGTCGAGGTCGTCACCGAGGTCCTCGCTCGAGGAGACGAAGACGAAGAGCGTCTTGGTGGCGTCGACCAGGGCCGCCCCGCGGCTGCGCGGACCCTCCGAGAGCACCTCGAAACCCTCGGGCAAGCGCACCGAGAACTGACCGGGGTTGCCCATCTCGGCGCCGGTCGCCGGCTCCACCCCCGCACCGGCGGACGGGTCGGCGGACGGGTCGGTCGTGGGACTGCCAGTCGTGGGGCTGCCGGTCGTGGGACTGTCTGTCGTGGGGCTGCCGGCCGTGGATGCGGCCGGCGTCGCCGGCGAGTCGGAGGAGCCGCATCCGGTCAGCACGGCGAGCAGGACGAGGGCGCCGCAGGCCCGGGCGCGTGAAGTGGGAGCCATGCCGGCGGTTTACCCCACCACCCAGCGGGTACTCCCTCGACGTCGGGCGGCATCGGGGATCGCCCACGTCTGCACCAGGAGGTTGGCCCGTGGCTGTCCAGACCGGAGCACTCACCGGCGCGCTGCGTGAGCTGCGCGTCGACGAGGCGAAGATCCAAGCCGTGCTCAAGGCGATCAGCGACGCGCAGGAGTCC
>WLIH01000343.1 GCA_009702305.1 Actinomycetota bacterium
CATCTACAGCCGTGCGCTGCCCGACGCGCGCGACGGGCTCAAGCCGGTGCAGCGCCGGATCCTCTACACGATGAACGACATGGGCCTGCGGCCCGACCGCGGCCACGTGAAGAGCGCCCGCGTCGTCGGTGAGGTGATGGGTCGCCTGCACCCGCACGGCGACAGCGCGATCTACGACGCCCTGGTGCGGATGACCCAGCCGTGGTCGATGCGGCTGCCGACGGTCGACGGCCACGGCAACTTCGGCTCGCCGGACGACTCCCCCGCCGCGATGCGCTACACCGAGTGCCGGATGGCGCCGGCGGCGGTCGCGATGACGGCCTCGATCGACGAGGACACCGTCGACTTCAAGCCCAACTACGACAGCCGCGAGATGGAGCCGTCGGTCCTGCCGGCCGCGATCCCGCACCTGGTCGTCAACGGCACCACCGGCATCGCCGTCGGCATGGCCACCAACTGCGCGCCCCACAACCTCGTCGAGGTCGTGCAGGCGCTTCGCCACCTAATCACGCACCCGAAGGCGTCGGTCGACGACCTGATGCGGTTCATCCCCGGCCCCGATCTGCCGACCGGCGGCAAGATCGTCGGCCTGGACGGCGTGCGCGACGCCTACGAGACCGGCCGTGGCACGTTCCGGATGCGCGCCAGCACCCGGGTCGAGACCGTCGGGCGACGCAAGGCCATCGTGGTGACCGAGCTGCCCTACGGCGTCGGCACCGAGAAGGTCATCGAGCGGATCAAGGTCCTGGTGCAGGGCAAGAAGATCCAGGGCATCGCCGACATGAAGGACCTCACCGACCGCGAGCACGGGCTGCGCCTGGTCATCGAGGTCAAGAACGGCTTCGTCCCCGAGGCGCTGCTCGAGCAGCTCTTCCGCCAGACGCCGATGGAGGACACCTTCGGCATCAACAACGTCGCCCTCGTCGACGGCCAGCCGCGCACCCTCGGTCTCAACGAGATGCTCCAGGTCTTCCTCGACCACCGCTACGAGGTCGTACGCCGCCGCACGCAGTTCCGCCGCACCAAGAAGGCCGAGCGCCTGCACCTGGTCGACGGGCTGCTGATCGCGCTGCTCGACATCGACGAGGTCATCCAGGTCATCCGCACCAGCGACGACACCGCCGCGGCCCGCGAGCGGTTGATGTCCGTCTTCGACCTCTCGCAGATCCAGGCCGACCACATCCTCGAGATGCAGCTGCGCCGGCTGACCCGCTTCAGCCGGATCGAGCTGGAGAAGGAGCAGGAGGAGCTGCGCCGCGAGATCGAGGAGCTCGACGCGATCCTCGGCGACGAGCAGCGACTGCGCCGGGTGGTCTCCGAGGAGCTCGGCGAGGTCGCGAAGACCTACGGCTCGCCCCGACGTACGGTCCTGCTCGAGTCGGCCGGCACGACGGTCACCGCCGCGGCCGTCTCGCTCGAGGTCGCCGACGATCCGTGTTTCGCCTACCTGTCCTCCACGGGCCTGCTGGCCCGCTCGACCAACGCCGAGCCGCTCGGCGCAGGTGGCGCTCGCACCAACCACGACGTCGTGGTCTCCGCGATCGCCACCACCGCTCGCGCCGACATCGGGGTGCTGACGTCCGCGGGTCGACTGCTGCGTCTCGCGGTCCTGGACCTGCCGACCCTGCCGGCTTCGGCCAACGACCCCAACCTGCAGGGTGGGCTGCCCCTGAGCGAGGTGCTCCAGCTCGAGCCGAAGGAGCGCGCGCTGGCGCTGTGCACGCTCAGCCCCGATGGACCGGGTCTCGCGCTCGGCACCCGCCAGGGTGTCGTGAAGCGGGTCAACCCCGAGGTCCTGGGACGCGACGAGTGGGAGGTCGTGCGGCTGGCCGACGGCGACGAGGTCGTGGGCGCGCTCGAGCTGACGACGGGTCGCGAGGAGCTGTGCTTCATCACCACCGACGCCCAGCTGCTGCACTTCGGGGCCGATGCGGTGCGTCCGCAGGGCCGCTCGGGCGGCGGCATGGCCGGCGTCCGCCTCAGCGCCGGCCACCAGGTCGCGTGGTTCGGCGCGTTCGACCCCACGTCGCCCGACGGCGTCGTCGTCGTGACCGCCTCCGGGTCGTCGACCGCCCTGCCCGGCACCGAGCCGGGTGCGGTGAAGGTGACGCCGTTCGAGGAGTACCCACCCAAGGGCCGCGCCACCGGTGGCGTGCGCTGCCACCGCTTCCTCAAGGGCGAGGACACGCTCGTCTTCGCCTGGGCCGGCGTCGCCCCCGCGCGCGCCTCGGCCGCCTCCGGCGCTCCCGTGGATCTGCCCGAGGCCACCGGCCGTCGCGACGGCTCCGGCGTGCCCGCCAGCCAGCCGATCGCGGCCGCCTCCGGGCCGCTGAGCATCCGGCTGGCCGCCAGCTCGGTGGCTGCTGCCACCGAGCCCCCTGTGCAAGGCTGAGGACATGTTGATGCGACGCCGCCTCGTGACTGCCGCCGTCCTCCCCCTGCTCGCGCTGGGTGCCTGCAGCAGCGACGGGGGTGGTGCGGGCGGCGATGACGACGCCGCCCCTGCCGATGTCCTCGCCGCTGCCAAGACGGCCCTCGACGACACCAGCGGCGTGCACATCACGCTCAGCACCGACGACCTGCCCGACGGCATCGACGGGCTGATCTCCGCCGACGGCGACGGCACCCACGCGCCGGCTTTCGACGGCACCATCAAGGTCCGCTACTCCGGCCTCGAGCCGACGGTGCCCGTCATCGCCGTCGACGGCGTCGTCTACGCCCAGGTCCCGCTGACCACCGGGTGGTCCGAGATCGACCCGAGCGAGTACGGCGCCCCCGACCCGGCCCAGCTGCTCAGCACCGACGCCGGCTTCACCTCGCTGCTGCCCGCCACCGAGGACCCCGTGGCCGGCGAGCAGGTGCGCGGCGGCGAGAACAACGCCGAGGTGCTGACGGAGTACACCGGCACCGTCGCCGGCGACACGGTGGCCAACATCATCCCGACCGCGTCGGGCGAGTTCGACGCGACGTACACGATCACCGACGGCGACGAGCTGCGCGAGATGGTGCTGACCGGCGACTTCTACGGAGAGGGCTCGTCGATGACCTACACCATCACCTTCGACGACTACGGCTCCGAGCCCGACATCTCGGCGCCGTGACCTCCCGCACGACGACCGCTCCCCCCCGGGGGCCCCGGGCGACGCCGCGGGTGATGCTGGCGCTGGCGGCGGTCGCCGTGGCGTTCGCCGCGGCCGACACGTACGTCGTCGTGCTCGCCCTGGTCGACATGATGCAGGGCGTCGGACTCTCGCCCGACCAGCTGCAGCGCGCGGCACCGATCATCTCGGGCTTCCTGCTCGGCTACGTCGCCATGCTGCCGCTCATCGGCCGGATCGCCGACCTGCGCGGCCGGGTGCCGGTCCTGGTCGCCGCCCTGGTCATCTTCGCGTTCGGCTCCCTGGTCACCGCGGCGTCGTACGACATGACCTCGATGGTGGCCGGTCGCTTCCTGCAGGGCGTGGGCGGCGGTGGCCTGGTGCCCGCCACCCTGGCCCTGGTCGCCGACCTCTACCCGCGCGAGCGGCGCGGCGTGCCGCTCGGCCTCGTCTCCGCCGTCCAGGAGATCGGCAGCGTCATCGGCCCGCTCTTCGGCGCCCTGGTGCTGGCCGTCGCCGACTGGCGCGCCATCTTCCTGGTCAACCTCGCGGTCGGTCTGGTCCTCGCCGCCTCCATCCGGGTGCTCGCCGGCCCCCCCACGATTGGTCACCAACCGCACGCCCCGGCCCCGAAATCACGCGGTTGGGGACCAATCGACATACCTATCGGCCGGCTCCCCGACCCGGTCGGGGTGCTGCTGACGCTCGCGGCCCTGGCGCTCGGCGGCCTGGTCTTCGTGCGGCCGACGCAGGTGCTGCGCGACCTCACCTGGGGCCGGATCTTCATCCCGTACGCCGGCGACGGACGCTGGCTGACGCCGGTCGGACTGGCGACGGTGCTGGCCGTGCTGCTGCTCGTGGCGCGCTGCCTGACCGCCCGCCGGCCGCTGGTCGACCTGCGCGCCTGGGGCCGCAGCC
>WLIH01000344.1 GCA_009702305.1 Actinomycetota bacterium
CATCACGGTCAACGCGTTGGTGCCCTTCGCCCTGAGTCCCGGGGCCGCGGCCGACATCGCGCGCAAACCCGGCCGCCTGGAGGCGATCTACCAGCAGCTCTCCATCCCGCGCGGCGCCGACGTCGAGGCCGACATCGGTCGGGCGGCCGTCTTCCTCGCCGGTCCCGACTCCGGCTACATCACCGGGTGCACGCTCTCGGTCGACGGCGGCGGCGCGTTCTTCTCCTGACCCACCCGACTCTTGCCCAGCACCCGAAGGAGACGCAGATGGCCCAGCTCGACGCTCGCGAGCAGGAGGCGCTGGACGCCTACCGCCGCTACATCGACCAGCGCGAGCTGTGCATCGACGGCACGGCGCCCTGGTCGGCGATCGGCGCCTTCTTCACCGACGACGCGATATTCATCGATCCGGCCTGGGGGCGGGTCGTGGGTCGCGAGCAGATCGCCGCGTTCTTCGACATGTCGATGGCCGGCCTCGAGGGGTGGAGCTTTCCCGAGGAGTGGACCACCGTCGACGGCGACCGGGTGGTCACCTTCTGGTGGAACAGGCTGCCCGGCACGCGTGCCGACGGCACGGCGTACCAGGCTCCGGCGTTCTCGGTGCTGCACTACGCCGGCGACGGGCTCTTCGACTACGAGCTGGACCTAATGAACATCGTCGAGGTCGGTGAGCTGTTGGGGGAGTCGGGCTGGCTGCCGCCGCAGGAGATGTCCCTCCCCGGCCCCGGCGCCGACCGCGATGTCACGCCGCGCCGACTCACCTCGCCGTAGAGACAAGAGCCACTCTGATCTTGACAGTGACTGTCACCACTGGCTGAATCGGGGCATGACGATCCGAGTGGTGCAGTGGGCGACTGGCGGCGTGGGCAAGGCAGCGATCCAGGCGGTGATCGCGCACCCCGACCTCGAGCTGGTCGGCGTGTGGGTGCACTCCGAGAGCAAGCACGGCAAGGACGTCGGCGAGCTCCTCGATCTCGGCCCGATCGGGGTCATCGCGACGACGAGCAAGGACGAGATCCTCGCCCTCGACGCCGACTGCGTGGTCTACAGCCCGCTGCTGCCCGACGAGGCGGAGGTGATCGCGCTGCTGCGCTCGGGCAAGAACGTCGTCACGCCGGTCGGGTGGGTCTACCCCGACCTGGACAAGAGCGCAGCCATCCTGGAGGCGTGTGCCGCCGGTGGCACGACCCTGCACGGCACCGGCATCCACCCGGGCGGCATCACCGAGCGCTTCCCGCTGATGGTCTCCGCGATCAGCGCGAGCGTCACACACGTGCGCTCGGAGGAGTTCAGCGACATCCGCACCTACAACGCTCCCGACGTGGCGCGCCACATCATGGGCTTCGGCGTCTCGCCGGAGCGGGCGATGGGAGGCCCGATCGTCGATCTGCTCGGCGCCGGCTTCAAGGCCTCGGTGCGGATGATCGTGGCCGAGATGGGCTTCGACGCCGACCCCGAGCTCGAGAGCCTGCAGGAGGTGGCGGTCGCCACGGCGCCGATCGAGTCGCCGGTCGGCATCATCGAGCCCGGCCAGGTCGCCGCCCGCAAGTTCCACTGGCGTGCGCTGGTCGACGGGGTGCCGGTCGTGACGGCGAGCGTCAATTGGTACATGGGGGAGGAGCACTTCGAGCCGGCCTGGAGCTTCGGGCCCGAGGGGGAGCGCTTCGAGGTCGAGATCACCGGCGATCCCGACGTCAAGGTCACCTTCAAGGGCCTGCAGCCCGAGACCATCGAGGAGGGCCTGATCCGCAACCCCGGCATCGTCGTCACCGCCAACCACTGCGTCAGTGCGATCCCGTACGTCGTAGACGCCGAGCCGGGCATCAAGACCTACCTCGACCTGCCGCTGCTCGCCGGTCGCGCCGCACCCCAGGTCGGGCTCGGGCGCGCACGGTGATCCTCGACGAGTTCCGCCTCGACGATCGGGTCGCGATCGTCACCGGCGCCGGGCAGGGCATCGGTCGCGGCATCGCCCTCGGCCTCGCCGAGGCTGGCGCCACCGTGGTGGTCGGGGCCCGCACCCAGAGCGATCTCGACGACGTGGTCGCCCAGATCGAGGCCGGCGGCGGTCGCGCCCATGCCGTGGTCACCGACGTGCTGGTCGAGGACGACCGACGTCGTCTGGTCGACACGGCGCTCGAGCAGTACGGCCGTCTCGACGTGCTGGTCAACAACGCCGGCGGCACCGGCCCGCGCCCGGCCCTGGCGACCTCCGAGCGCTTCTTCGACATGGCCATGAAGTTCAACGTCACCGCGCCCTTCCTGATGAGCCAGCTGGTCGCTCAGCCGATGGTCGACACCGCCGGCGGCGGCTCGATCGTCAACATCTCCTCGCGCTCCTCCGACATGGTGCTGAGCTCCTTCGCGGCCTACGGCGCGGGCAAGGCCGCGCTCAACCAGCTGACGAAGAACCTCGCCGGCGAGTTCGCGCCCTGGGTGCGGGTCAACGCGATCGTCGTGGGCGGCGTGGCGACCCAGGGGCTCGAGGTGGTCTTGACGAACGACGCCCTGCGCGCGGAGTTCGAGGCCAACACCCCCATGGGCCGCCCTGGCACACCGCAGGACATCGCGTGCGCGGCGCTCTACCTCGCCTCGCCCGCCTCCGCCTGGGTCACCGGCAAGCTGCTGCACGTCGACGGCGGCTGCGAGCGCCCGGCGATGGACGTGCCGGTGCCGCGGCTGCGCCCCAGCAGGTAGGGCACGTGCCCGCGCTCCGGCCGCGCGTGGTCGTGGCCGGTCTCGGCGACATCGGCGTGCTGAGCGCGATCCATCTGGCCCGCCACGTCGAGGTCGTCGGCATCTCCGCCAAGCCCGAGGTGGTCAGCGGCCAGGAGCTCGGCGTGCGGCTCGCGCGACCGGACGACTGGGCGCGCGACAACCGGGTGGCTTTCGAGCGCTACCGACGCCTCGACGGCGTTCGCCGCCTGCACGGCTCGCTGAGCGGCGTCGACCTCGACGCGCGCGAGGTCAGCGTCGAGCTCGCCGACGGCACCCGCACGGTCGAGCCCTACGACGTGCTGGTGATCGCGACCGGGGTGAGCAACGGCTTCTGGCGCACCCCGGGGCTGCAGTCGCGCGCCGATGTCGACGCCGCCGTGCAGAGCCACCACGACACCGTGGCGGCTGCCGCGTCAGTCGCCGTGATCGGCGGGGGAGCGGCTGCGCTCAGCGCCGCGGCCAATCTGCGCATCCGCTGGCCCCAGCAGCAGGTCGACCTCTACTTCCCGGGTGAGCGGGCGCTCGTGCACCACCACCCTCGCGCCTGGGAGCACGTACGCCGACGCCTGGTCGACCTGGGCGTCGGGCTGCACCCGGGCCACCGCGCGGTGGTGCCTGCGGGATTCGTGGGCGATGTCATCACCCGTGACGCCGTCCACTGGAGCACCGGACAGCCTCCGGCCGTGGCCGACGCCGTGCTCTGGGCGATCGGTGCGGTGCGGCCCAACACCGACTGGCTCCCGGGCGACCTGCTCGACGACGACGGCTTCGTGCAGGTCACCTCGACCCTGCAGACGCCGACTCGTCGCGAGGTCTTCGCGATCGGCGACGTCGCGGCCAGCGACCCGCTGCGCTCCAGCGCGCGCAACCGGGCCGACGGCCTGCTGGCGCGCAACGTCCGCTCCCACCTCGCCGATCGGCCGCTGGCCGACTACCGACCCACCCGCTCGCGGTGGGGCTCGGTGCTCGGCGTCCAGGATGACGGTCTGCTCTTCCTCACCTCCGACGGGCGCGCGATCCAGATCCCGGCCTGGGTCATCCACCGGGTGCTGCTGCCGTGGGTCGTGCGGCGCGGCTTCTACCGCGGGGTGCGGCGGGCTCGGTAGTGCGGCCAGAAGCGGTAGGCCACCAGCAGGGGCACGATCGCCCACGGCAGGTTGATCGGCAGGTAGGTGCCCAGGTGCGGCGGGCTGTCGGGGCCGAGGAAGGTCTGCATGAAGTAGAAGTACATGTTCATCACGCCGCTCACCGCGTAGACCAGGGCGAGCGTCGGCAGCCACGCCCACGCCTTC
>WLIH01000345.1 GCA_009702305.1 Actinomycetota bacterium
AGCGCGGTGTGCGGGCGTGGGCCGGGTGCTGGTCGCCCCAGGGATAGACGGCCTGCTCCAGCCCGCCGCGGGCGGCGTACTCCCACTCCGCCTCGCTCGGCAGCCGGCCGCCGACCCACGAGCAGTACGCCTCGGCGTCGCGGGCCGAGACATGCACCACGGGATGCTGGGGGCGGGCGGCGACGTCGCTGCCGGGCCCGCCCGGGTGCCGCCAGTCGGCACCGTCGACCGCGCACCACCACTCGGCGCCGGCGACCCGACCACGCACCGACCGGGGGTCGGTCACCAGCTGATGGAAGACGAAGGACCAACCCGACTCCTCAGCCATCGTGCGGTGACCGGTGGCCCGGACGAAGGCGGCGAACTGCTGGTTGGTGACGGTCGTCGCGCCGATGGCGAAGGCTTCGACGGTGGCCTCCCGCACCGGGCCCTCTCCCTCGCCGGGGTTCGCCAGCGGGCCGTCGTAGCCCATTAGGAAGGCTCCGCCGGGCAGATCGACGAGGCCACGAGCCCGCGGTCCGGCGCCGGCGTCGGGGGCCGGCATCGGTGCGGACACCGAGGTCGCGCCTGGTCCACGGGTCGGCGCGCAGCAACTGGGCGTGGTCTCCTGGTCGGCCATGCAGGCACGCTAGCCGCCCCTACCGGTGGCGGGGGTCACTGCCTTCGTCACGCTCCGATCACGTCCCGATCGCAATCGGCACCGGATCTCCCGACGCGCTGCGGCGAGCTCGCCGACGCGCCTACAGTCGCGCAGTCGAGTTCGCGCCGGGGAGGGCGTTGGCAACTCCGCGAGAACAGGTTGACCTATGCACGCGTCCCGGACCCTGGGACTCCTGCTCGCCACGATCTGCGCGAGCATCCTCATCCCGACGTCGACCACCGCCGCCACCGCCGCGACCGCGTCGACCTGCTCCGACATCTACGTGCTGGGAGCCAGAGGCTCGGGTCAGTACGCCGAGGGCGGCGACCAGTTCGGGGGCTACGGCCCTCAGGTGTTCGCGGCCGTCCGCGACCTCGAGGAGAAGACGGGCGCGTCGGCCTCCTCGACCTCGGCGCCGGTGACCTATCCGGCCTGGCCCACCTCCATGCTGGTGACCAACAAGAAGCGCTACTTCGAGGGCATCGACCAGGGCGTCGCCAACGCCCTCCAGGCTCTCGCCGACCGTCAGCGACGGTGCCCGACCGAGCGCCTGGTGCTGGCCGGCTACTCCTCCGGAGCGATGGTCGTGCACCGCGTGGTGCGGCGCATCCTCGACGACCGGACCTTCGCCGCCCGCCTCGACGGTGTGCTCCTCATCGCCGACGGAGACCGCGTCGCCAACGACAACACGGTCCTCCACGGCACGGCTCCGGCCGCGAGCCAGGGTCTGGGGCACAACGTCAGCGGATCCGGCACCTCGCCGGCGAAGCTGCCGCTCGCCTACGAGCAGGTCCTGCACTCGATCTGCAACAAGAACGACAGCGCCTGCGGCGGCGGCGTCGACACCCGGACCCACAGCGGATACCAGGGCAGCCCGGAGGTCGTCGAAGCCGTCGACGACGTCGTGGAGCGCGTCGCAGTACGGTTCCCCCGGTCCTGACACCCACCCCGGGTGGACCCAAGCCTGGAGGTCTCGATGCCGCACCTGTCCCCGCGCACGCTGACGGTCCTGGCGGCGAGCGCGCTGCTCGTCGCCGGCGCGGCGACCACACTCGCGCCCGCGTCGTACGCCGCCGGGGAGACCTGCCGCGGTCTGGCGGCGACGATCGTGGGGACGCCCGACACCTCGGTCCTGGAGGGCAGCGACGGCGACGACGTGATCGTGGCCGGTGGAGCCGGATCCGTGGCCGCCGGCGACGGCGACGACGTGATCTGCGCCGGCGACGGGACCCTCGAGCTCAACGGTGGCGACGGCCAAGACATCCTCGACGTCACGGCGACGACGTTGCCCGACGGTGTGCTGCTCTACCCCGGCGACGGGGACGACGAGGTCTACGGCGGTGTCGGTGACGACTTGGTGGTCGACGGCTTCGACGCCTCCGTCGACCACGGTGACGACCTGATCTCGACGGCCGGGGGCGACGACACGGTGGTGTCGGGCAACTTCCCCGTCGAGGCGGGACTGCGTGTCGACGCCGATGTGATCGACCTCGGTGACGGCGACGACGTCCTCACCAGGCGTGGCGACCCGCGCACCACCTCGCTGACCGGCGGCGGGGGTCAGGACTCCCTGGCCTTCTCGGCAGCCGCGACGCCCGACCCGGCCGCGGTGCTCAGCATCGACAACGTCGCGCAGACCGCGCGGGTGGGGGAGGTCCCTCTCGCGACCTGGGACGGGTTCGAGTCGTTCGTCGTCGGTGACGCCGACGACGACCCCGAGCCCGTGGGCGGTGTCGCGTTCCGCGGCACCGGCGCCGACGAGCGGCTCTCGACGCTGGGACAGGCGGGCAGCCTCGACGTGCGCCTCGGCGGGGGCGACGACGTCCTCGACGTCCGGCTGGGGGAGTACTCCGGCCAGGTGCTGGGCGGGCCGGGCACCGATCTCGTGCAGGCCTCGGGCGTGCGCGGCTTCACCGACGTCGCTGCCGACCTGGCCGCCGGGCGCATCGAGTGGACGGTCAGCCCGGTGGGCGGGCTCGACCTGGCGGCGGTCGAGGACCTGCGCGTCACCGACGCGGATCGTGTGTCGCTGATCGGTGACGCGGTCGCCAACGTCTTCAGCACCGACCGGACCTGCCACACGCGCCTGGTCGGTGCCGGTGGCCCCGACCTGCTGCGCGTCGGGCGTCCGGTGACGGTCGACCCGGACACGACCCAGGGTCAGCGCTGCGGCGCCAGCCCGGCGGTGATCCAGGGTGGTCCGGGCAACGACAGGCTGACCGGCCGCAAGACCGACGACGTGCTGACGGGCGGCCCGGGCCGCGACGTCGCCAACGGCCTGCTCGGACGCGACCGGTGCGTCGCCGAGGTGCGGTACGCCTGCGAGCTGAGGTGAGCATCGAGATCCTCGCCGCCGACGGCCCCGACGCGTGGTTGGTGAGGATCGACGGCCGCGACCAGTCCTACGTCGACCTGGCCGACCCGACCCGGCTGGCGTTCGACTACGTGCGCCGGATGGGCGACGTCATCGACGCCCACGCCCAGCCGGGAGCGCCGTTGCGCGTCGTGCACGTGGGTGGTGCCGGCCTGACCCTGCCGCGCTACGTCGCCGCGACCCGGCCCCGCTCGTCCCAGGTCGTCCTGGAGCCGTTCGAGGCGCTGACCGACCAGGTCCGGCGCGAGCTCCCGCTCCCGCGCCACAGCGGGATCCGCGTGCGCCCGGTCGACGGCCGCTCGGGCCTGGCCGCCCTGCGCGACGGCGAGGCCGACCTCATCGTGATCGACGCCTACGTCGACGCTCGCGTGCCCGACGACCTGGTCACCGTCGAGGCGCTGGCCGACACGGCCCGGGTGCTGGCCCGCTCCGGCCGGTGCCTGGTCAACCTGAGCGACCGGGCGCCGTTCGCCCACACCCGCGACGTCGTGGCCGGTGCCCGCAACGTGTTCGAGCACGTGGCGATCGGTGCGGAGCCGGCGACTCTGCGCGCACGCCGCCCGGGCAACCTGCTGCTGGTCGCGGGACACGACAGCGGCCCCGCGGACGACCTGGCCCGCCGGGCGTCGACCTCCGCCTCGCCGTACCGCGTGCTCAGCGGCACGGCGCTCACCGACTCGTTCGGCGGCGGGCACCTCCTCCACGACGACCGGTGAACGACGGCCGGCCTGTCGGTCCGCGAGCCGATGCGCCATGCTGATCGGCGGCGCACCTCAGCGCCGCCGACGAGGAGGTACCCCGTGATCCGCACCCTGGCCCTGACCGCTGCCACCACCCTGACGAGCGTGCTGCTCGTCGGCTGCGGCGGCGGGAGCGACACCGACGCCTACTGCGACCAGCTCAAGGACGCCAAGTCCAACATCGAGGCGCTCGACAGCGGTGACATCGCCAACTTCGACGCGGCGATCGCCTCGATCAAGGAGTTCGCGGA
>WLIH01000346.1 GCA_009702305.1 Actinomycetota bacterium
CAACGCCCACATCGAGGAGTCCTACTCCGGCCACGCGCTGGTCAAGGTGTTCGGCCGCCAGCGCGAGGTCGAGGACGCCTTCGTGACGCAGAACGACGACCTCTTCGCCGTGAGCTTCAGGGCGCAGTTCGTCAGCGGCCTGATCATGCCGGCGATGATGTTCATCGGGAACCTCAACTACGTCGTGGTCGCGGTCGTCGATGCGCTGCGGGTCTCCAGCGGACACCTCTCGCTGGGCGACGTGCAGGCCTTCGTGCAGTACACCCGCCAGTTCACCCAGCCGTTGACGACGGTCGCCTCGATGGCCAACCTGCTCCAGTCCGGGGTGGCCTCGGCCGAGCGGGTCTTCGAGCTGCTCGACGCCGACGAGGAGGTCCTCGAGGGCGATGCGACGCTCGCGGGGGAGAGCGGCGTACGCCGCGGCGAGGTCGCGTTCGAGCAGGTCTCCTTCTCCTACGACCCGGAGCGGCCGCTGATCACCGACCTCTCGCTCGTGGCCAGCCCCGGGCAGACCGTGGCGATCGTGGGGCCGACCGGTGCCGGCAAGACCACGCTGGTCAACCTCGTGATGCGCTTCTACGAGATCGACGCCGGCCGGATCACCCTCGACGGCGTCGACATCGAGGAGTTGCCGCGCGCCGTGCTGCGCGGCCAGATCGGCATGGTGCTCCAGGACACCTGGCTCTTCGGCGGCACTATCCGCGACAACATCGCCTACGGCCGACCGGGCGCCACCGAGGACCAGGTCCTGGCGGCCGCGAGGGCGACGTTCGTCGACCGGTTCGTGCACTCGCTGCCCGAGGGCTATGACACGGTGATCGACGAGGACGGCTCCAACCTCTCCGCCGGCGAGCGTCAGCTGATCACCATCGCTCGGGCCTTCCTGACCGACCCGGCGCTGCTGATCCTCGACGAGGCGACCTCCTCCGTCGACACCCGCACCGAGCTGCTCGTGCAGCAGGCGATGGCGGCGCTGCGCTCGGACCGCACCTCGTTCGTGATCGCACACCGCCTCTCGACCATCCGCGACGCCGACCTGATCGTCGTGATGGAGGAGGGCGCGATCGTCGAGCAGGGCACTCACGAGGAGCTGCTGGTCGCCGAGGGCGCCTACGCGCGGCTCTACCGCTCGCAGTTCGCCGCCGCCGAGACCGGCTGAGCGGAAGTCGATACCGACGGAATCGAAAACGGTAGGGTAGGTGACGTCCGTCTCATCGGAGTCGTCCTGGAGGTCCTGCCATGCCCCGTCGTCGCACTCGTCTCGCCTGGTGCGCCCTGCTGGTCACCCTCGTCGCGCCCGTCCTCGGGGTGAGCGGTCAGGTGGCCTCCGCGGCTGTCGACGAGGCGCCGATCGAGTCCGCCGACCTGCGGTTCACGACCTCCGACGAGGTCTCGCTGGTGACGACGCTCAGCGGCGCGGCGCCGATCGCCGCGCGCCCGACGGTGGTCGAGTTCACGCCGTACGGCACGCTGGGCCGCTCCTACGAGGTGAGCTCGGACTACAACTACCTGCTCGTCCAGATCCGTGGCACCGGTGACAGCGACGGCACCTTCGACGCGCTCGGTCCGCGCAGCCAGCGCGACGTCGTCGAGGTGCTGCGTTGGGCCTGCCGGCAGCCGTGGAGCGACGGGCGGCTCTCGGTCGCGGGCTTCTCTGCCAGCGCGATCATGATCTTCAACTCCCTGCACCAGAAGCTGCCGTGCGTGAAGGCCTCGGTGCTCCGCTCGGGCACCTTCGAGCTCTACCGCGATCTGCTCGTGCCCGGCGGCATCCTCAACCTCGTGGCCGGCGCCGGCGTGGTCGGCCTGATCGGTGCGCCCGCGATCCTGGCCGGCCCCGACCGCCTCGGTCGCAACCCGATCTCGAGCCTCGAGGTCGCCCTCGGTCTGGTCGGCGCCGGTCTCGACGCCGGCTTCCTGCACCCGACCCTCGACGACTTCTGGACCGAGCGCGGCTTCCGCGGCAACGCCAACCGCATCCCGACCCTGCTGCTCGACGGCGCCTTCGACGTCGAGCCCCGCGGCGACTACCAGGCCTTCCAGCAGCTGCGCAGCCAGGGCATCCCGGCGCAGCTGCAGGTCGTCGGCGCCCACGACGGTGCTCCGGTCGGCACGGACTTCGGCGTACGCGCCGTCGGTCGCTGGCTGGACCGCTACCTGCGCGGGGTGCGCAACGGCGTCGAGGACGAGCCGGCGGTGCAGATGCTGCTCGCGGACGGCGACCGCGAGGACATGCTGGCCGGCGAGTTCGTGCGCCAGGACGCCGCCAGCTGGCCGGTGCCCGGCACCCGGTGGGCGGCGCTGTCGTTCTCGGCCGACCCGGCTGGAGCGGCCCGCTCGATCAACGACGGCAGCCTGACCCTCGCCCCGCCGGAGACGGCTACGACGCAGCTCTACCCGGCCGTCGCCTCGCTGGTGACCAACACCGACCCCAACAACGTCGCCACCATCGGCGGCGGGCCGAGCGGTCAGATCAACCAGCTCGCGACGTACGTCCCGCAACTCACCGACATGGACCTCTCGAACCTGACCGGGCTGACCTACACGACCGCGCCCCTCGCGGAGCCCGTGGTCGCCGCCGGTCCGGCCTCGCTCGACCTGCAGCTGTCGAGCACCTCGCCCACCACGCAGATCTGGGCGGTCGTCTCCGATGTGTCACCCGACGGCACCGCGCACCCGATCTCGGTCGGCCGGCTGAGCTCCGACTTCCCCGGCGTCGTCGAGGACAAGTCGCTCTACTCCCGCGGCGAGCTCGTGCAGCCGTACGGCGACTACTCGACCTCCAGCTCGGCGCTGCCGGGGGAGGTGCGCAGCTACCACGTCGAGATCTGGCCGATCCTCAACAGGTTCAAGAAGGGGCACCGGATCCAGCTCTCGCTGGTCGGT
Organism: Actinomycetota bacterium; assembly: GCA_009702305.1. Taxonomy (GTDB): domain Bacteria; phylum Actinomycetota; class Actinomycetes; order Propionibacteriales; family Nocardioidaceae; genus Nocardioides. The sequence continues at coordinate 2,887 of WLIH01000346.1, forward strand.
CAGTCGGTGGCCTCGCGCCCCGGCCTGCCGGCGATCAACGCCGTCGTCGTCGGTGGTGCGCAGGGGTCGCGGCTGATGTTCCCCCAGCTGCCCGGGAGCGACGTACGACGAGCGCTGACGCGACCTGCTCGTTAATCCGTTGCCTGCCGCCCGCCTGCGACCTACCGTTGCAGGACACGGGAAAGGAGGTGGTCCGAAGAATGATTTCTTCAAGGACGCGTGAGGTGGCTGCCCGCTAGCAGCCCAGCACCATCCGGGGCTGCGATGCCCCGGAGGCTGCTCGGCGAATCCCTAGCAGCTGCCCGACCCGCAGGTGATCCGGCATCACGTCCGCCGGAGCGGCCCCTCAGGGCCACACCTGCGGGTCGTTCCCATTTTCTGGCGGTGTCGGTGTCGGGCCCCGGCCGGGATACCCGGTCGACCGGGTATCCCTGGTGTGGACGGGCACTGCAGTCCCTGCCAAGACCAGGGACTCCCTGGCCGGTGCGACGCCTGGGACGGGTGAGACTCAGGTCGCCGGCGGGGCGGGCTGCTCGGCCGGGGTGGCGTCGTCGCCAACCGGCACGATCGTGACCCGCGGCGGGGGCGTGCCGACGAGCATGGCGACGGCCGAGACGGCGACCCAGCAGCCCACGAGGGCGATCAGGGCGCGGGTCAGGGCGACGTCGACCGGCATCGTGCCCGTGACGAAGCCCTGCCACAGGGCGGGCGCCGACATCAGGGCTGCGCCGATCACGACCGGGGCGGACATCAGGTTCATCCGGCTGCCTCCATCACTCGGTCCCCACTGACGACACCGGCGGAGCGCACCTGTGCGGTGCCGGTGAGCTCGTTGTACGACAGCACGTGCAGGCGCTCGATCGCGGGCCGCACCAGCCGGCGTACGGCGGCGCGCAGCTGGGGCGCGCAGACCAGCACGGGGCGGGTGTTGCGGTTCTCCGCCTCGATGAGTAGCTGGGCGAGCCCGCCGATCACCGACTGCAGCGTGACCGGGTCGAGCATGATCATCGAGCCCAGCTCGCTGGGCCGGATCGACTCCAGCATCCGCTGCTCGAAGGTCGGCTCGAAGCTGATGACGTGCACGGTCCCGTCCACGACGTGGGGGGCGACGAC
>WLIH01000347.1 GCA_009702305.1 Actinomycetota bacterium
CAACATCGACCCCTCCTGGATCGGCACCGACGCGGACCGGCTCTTCACCGACGCGACCGGCCGCGAGGTGCACGTCGTCAACGACGCCGACGCCGCCGGCCTGGCCGAGGTGGCCTACGGCGCCGCCCGGGGCCGCAGCGGCCTGGTGATCGTCACGACGCTCGGCACCGGTATCGGCTCGGCCCTGGTGCACGACGGCGTGCTGGTGCCGAACTCCGAGCTCGGCCACCTGGAGATCGAGGGCCACGTGGCCGAGACGCGGGCGGCCAACAGCGCGCGGGAGGAGCACGACCTGTCCATGGAGCACTGGGCCCGCCGGCTGCAGACCTACTACCGCAGGCTGGAGCGCCTCTTCTCCCCGGAGCTGTTCGTGGTGGGCGGCGGCATCAGCAAGCGCGCCGACGAGTTCCTGCCGCTGCTCGACCTCGACACCGAGATCGTCCCGGCGACACTGCGCAATCAGGCCGGCATCATCGGCGCCGCCCTGCACGCCACGCGCTGAGCAGGCGGCGTCAGTTGTCGCGTCCTGCCGCCAACGGCGGGGCTCGTCGGTGACAATGAGCGCGCCATGAGCAGAGCGAGCGACTTCTTCACCCAGCGGCCGACCCGTCGGCGCACGGTCGCCGTCGTGGCACCGCTGGCCGTGGGCCTCGCGGTGGCGGCGGGCTACGGCGCCCGGCTCCTGCAGGTCGAGCTCGATCACGACGAGCCCGCCACAGCCCCGGCGCTGTGCTGGGACGGCACGCAGCTCGACGCGGTCGACACGTGCCCCCTGCCCGCGGGGGAGGTCGGGCTGGCATGGGTGTTCCCATCGTTCCTGCCGGAGGAGCTGACCTGCATCGACGAGCTGGTCGCCCACCCGGAGTACGACCGGCCCGTGATGTGGACCTGCACGGTGCTGGCCGACGGCCAGGCCGTCGACGTCACCTACAGCCAGGTCACCGGCGAGACCGCGGCGCGCCGCTTCTTCGACAACCTCCACGGCGAGGACGTCCGCCAGGTCGTGCCGGACTCCTCCGGCGTCGGCCAGCAGTACCTCTGGCGCCCCGACGCAGCGGACAGCGCCGGTCGCTGGGAGCTGTCCGTGCTCGTGCAGGACTATCCGTACGCCGTCACGGTCGCGGCGCCGACGGAGGCGTCGCTGATCGACGCCTACCGCGAGGTGGAGATCCGCCCGGCCGACGAGATCACCCAGCGGCCCTGAGCCCGACCAGCGAGAGCCGCGAGCCGGGGCTCAGCCGCCCCGGATCGCGTCGGCGACCGCCTTGGGCACGTCGGGGTGGAAGACGGTCGGGATGATGAAGCTCGGGTTGAGCTCGTCGTCGCGCACGACCAGCGCGATCGCCTCTGCTGCACGCAGCAGCATGTCGATCGTGACGTCGGTGGCCCGACTGTCGAGCAGTCCCCGGAAGACTCCGGGGAAGGCGAGCACGTTGTTGATCTGGTTGGGGTAGTCCGAGCGGCCGCTGGCGACCACGGCGGCGTACTTCTCGGCCTCGACCGGGTCGACCTCCGGGTCGGGATTGGCGAGCGCGAAGACGACCGCCCGCTCGGCCATGTCGGCGATCCAGGGTGCCTGCAGCACGCCGGGCCCACTGACCCCGACGAAGACGTCGGCGCCGGCGAGGCCGGCCCGCAGGTCGCCGCGCACCCGGCGCGGGTTGGTCACGGCGGCCAGCTCGCGCTTGGCGCCGCTGAGCGACTCGTCGTCGGCGCAGAGACAGCCCTCGCGGTCCCAGACCACGACATCGGTGACCCCGGCGGCGATCAGGAGGGTCACGATCGCGGTGCCGGCGGCGCCCGCGCCGGACACGACCACCCGCACCTGGTCGAGCTGCTTGTCGACGACGCGCAGGGCGTTGCGCAGCGCCGCGAGGACCACGATCGCCGTCCCGTGCTGGTCGTCGTGGAAGACGGGGATGTCGAGGCTCGCGCGCAGCCGCCGCTCGATCTCGAAGCACCGGGGCGCGGCGATGTCCTCGAGGTTGATGCCGCCGAAGCCCGGGGCGATCATCTCCACGGCCCGCACGATCTCGTCGGTGTCCTGCGACGCCAGGCAGATCGGCCAGGCGTCGATGTCGGCGAAGCGCTTGAAGAGCGCGGCCTTGCCCTCCATCACCGGCAGCGCTGCGCCGGGACCGATGTTGCCCAGGCCGAGGACGGCCGAGCCGTCCGTCACCACGGCGACGGAGTTGCCCTTGATCGTCAGTCGGGCGACGTCCTCGGGGTGCTCGGCCAGCGCCATGCTGACCCGGCCCACCCCCGGCGTGTAGGCCATCGACAGGTCGTCCCGGTTGCGCAGCGGCACCTTGGAGGCGACCTCGATCTTGCCTCCGATGTGCAGCAGGAAGGTGCGGTCGCTGACCTTGTGCACCTCCACCCCCTCGACGGCGTCGGCCGCGGCCTGGAGCTCGAGGGCGTGGTCGGCGTCGCTGGCCGAGCAGGTCACGTCGACCACCAGGCGCTTGTTGCCCGACTCCGCGACGTCGATGGCGGTCACGATCCCGCCGGCTGAGGCGATCGCCGTCGCCACGGCACCGACGACGCCGTGGTCGGGGGCGGTGTGCAGCCGCATCGTGATCGAGTACGACGACGGGGTGGCTGAGCGGGTGGTCGGGTGGGTGGTCGGGTGGGTGGTCGGGTGGGCTGGCGGAGTCGACACCTCGCCACTCTCCGCCCGGCCACGGGTTACCAGCAAGTCACCTCGGACCGCAACGACCACAAGTGACCCCGGTCACAATTATGCACTCTTTGGATAAGAGTGCAAGACTGCACTCCGTGAGCAACAGTGCAATCCCGATGCGGGAGGCGAAGAAGGTGGAGACCCTCCATCGGATCCGCGCCTGCGCGCTCGGGCTCACCGACGCTCACGGCCTCGACGGCTGGACCATGGACGACCTGGCCGACGCCGCCCAGGTCTCGCGGCGCACGCTCTTCAACTACGTGCCCGGCAAGATCGACGCGATCATCGGCTCGGGGCCGGAGTTCCGCGACGAGGACCTCGTCCTCTTCCGCGCCGGCGGACCCACCGGCTCCCTGGTCGCCGACCTCGCCGCCCTCTCGCAGGCGATGCTGGCGGACAAGGAGTTCGAGCGCGACACGATCGCCGCCCGGCGCCGCATCTTCACCACCAACCCCCGCCTCGCCGTGATCGCCCACGAGCGCTTCGAGGAGGTCAGCCAGACCCTGGTCGACCACATCCTCGCCCGGGAGGGCGCTGGCTTCGGCGCCGACCGCGCCCGCCTGCTGGTGCGGCTGCTGGTCGCGATCTTCGACTCCGCCCTGCTCCAGATGCTCGCCGACGACGACCCCGCTCCGCTCGACGAGCTCTTCGACGCCGCTGTCGTCACCGCTCGCGAGCTCCTCGCCTGACCGCACCGCCTGACCGCACACCCGCCGTACGTCCCGCCGATCCCGACCTGCTTCCCCAGGAGAACCCATGGCCACCCTGCTCCACCGTCTGGGCAAGACCGCCTTCCGCCGCTGGCCGCTGTTCCTCGCCGGCTGGCTGGTGGCGCTGCTCGCCGTCGGCACCGTCGCCGCGACCCTGTCCAAGCCGATGACCGACGCCTTCACGATCCCCGGCATCCCCTCGGAGCAGGCGGCCGACCTGCAGGCCGACCTCTTCCCCGGCTCCGTGGACGCCTTCGACCAGGCTCCGGTCAACGTGGTCGTGGCCGCGCCCGAGGGCCACTCGCTGCGCGAGAAGCCCTACACCAAGGCGGTCGACGCACTCATCGGCGAGCTCGCCACGCTGCCGCAGCTGCCGGCCGAGGTCGCGCTCGCCAACCCGGTGCAGGCCGCCGACGCGCAGGTCGCCGCCCGGGTCAAGGCCGCCAAGCAGAGCGGTACGCCGCCGGCGCGGGCCCGCGCCAACGCCGCAGCGATCGCCCCGCTCGCCCCCGACGGCCGCGTCGGGATCATCACCTGCAACGGGGACGTCGAGACCCCGATGGACATCGAGGCCGCCACGATCGACGCCCTCGACGACG
>WLIH01000348.1 GCA_009702305.1 Actinomycetota bacterium
AACACGGGCTGGTTGGCGCTCGTGAAAACTATCACAAAGTCTGGGGGGCTCCGCAAATGGATCGATCCAGACGGGCTAGACGACCGGTTCCTCGTCGTGCTGCAGGATCGCCGGACGGTGCAGGACGGGCAGCGCGAAGGTCATCAGCACCGTGAAGACGGTGGCCCCGGCGATCGAGAGCCAGACCCACGGCTCGGTGTAGAGGCTGGCCAGCACGGTGCCGAACCCGATCAGCGCCGCCCACAGCCACATGATGAAGACGGCACGCCGCTGCGAGTGCCCGATCTCGAGCAGCCGATGGTGCAGGTGCTGCTTGTCGGGGGCCAGAGGTGAGCGCCCGGCCCGGGTGCGGCGTACGACGGCGAGCACCAGGTCGAGCAGCGGCACGACCAGGATCGAGACCGCCGGCAGCAGCAGCGGGAGCAAGGTCGGCAGGAGGCTGGCCTGCCCGCCGGATCCGCCACGGGAGATGTCACCGTCGGCGAACTGACCGGTCAGGGTGACCGCACTCGCCGAGAGCACCAGGCCGATCAGCATCGAGCCGCTGTCGCCCATGAACAGGCGGGCCGGGTTGAAGTTGTGCGGCAGGAAGCCCGCGCAGGCTCCGGCGAGGGCGATCGAGAGCAGGGCCGCCGTCGTCGCACGAGAGGCGTCGTTGATGCTGGTCAGCTGGTAGCAGAAGGTGAAGAACGCCAGGGCGCTGAGACCCACCACGCCTGCGGCCAGGCCGTCGAGGCCGTCGACGAAGTTGACCGCGTTGACGGTCGCGACGACCAGGAAGCCGGTGAGCAGCGCGCCCTGCGCGGGGTCGACAGCGAAGACCACGCCGTCGGCCGCAGGGAAGAAGTAGAACTGGATGCCGAAGACGATCAGGAAGCCGGCGGCGAGCACCTGCCCGCCCAGCTTCGTGAGGGCGTCGAGCTCGAAGAGGTCGTCGAGCACACCGACCGCGCAGATCAGGGCGCCGGCGATGAGCACGATCCCGGCATCGCGGAAGACGAACGGACCGCTCGCCGAGAGGAACGGCAACTCGCGGGCGACGAGGTAGGCCGCCACCAGGCCGCCGAGCATGGCGAGGCCGCCGAGGTACGGGATCGGCTCGGCGTGCACATCGCGGTCGCGCACGCGGGCGACCGCTCCGGTGCGCAGGGCGACCTCGCGGGCGATCACGGTCAACAGGTAGGTGACCGAGGCGGCCACCAGGAAGACCAGGATGTACTCCCGCACGGGGTGCGCTCAGTCCTCGACCGTCAGGCTCGCGCCGAGCGGCTCGAGCACGGAGTTCAGCATCTCCAACGACAGGGCGCCCATCCGCAGCACCCGGCCCTGACTTCCGGTGACGTCGACGATGGTGGAGGCCTCGCCGCCGGGCGACTCCCCCGCGTCGACCACGACGGCGACGTCGTCGCCGAGCATGTCGATCGCCTGGTCGGCGTCGGTCGCAGCCGGCATGCCCGTCTTGTTGGCCGAGCTCACCGCCAGCGGGCCGGTGCGCTCCAGGATCTCGAGGGTCACCTGGTGGTCGGGCATGCGGACGGCGACGGTGCCACGGGTGTCGCCGAGGTCCCACTGCAGGGAGGTCTGCTGGTGGCACACGAGGGTGAGCGGACCGGGCCAGAACTCCTCGATCAGCGCGCGGGCGTAGCCCGGGATCTTCACGGCGAGGGCGTCGATCGTCGTGGGCGCGCTCACCAGGACGGGCGGCGGCATCTCACGGCCACGACCCTTCGCAGCCAGGAGGGCGGCGACGGCCTCCTTGTCGAAGGCGTCGGCGGCGACACCGTAGACGGTGTCGGTGGGCAGCACGATCAGCTCGCCGCGCTGGATCGCGATGCTCGCGGCATCGATGGCCGCCTCGCGCTCCTCGTCGGTGCCGGTGGGCAGGCGTTCGCTCGTCACACCGGTCATCGTGCCAGCCGGGCCGTCGCGAAGCGTGGACGCCCTGCCAGATCGAGATGATCACGCACGTCGCACCACCGCCCTGACGCGGCGAAGACGGCCGGCGCGGACTCCCCCTGCACGTCGGCGTGCTCGAAGCCGACCACTCCTCCGGGACCCAGGAGCAGGGCCGCACGGCGTTCGAGCACCCGGATCGCGTCGAGCCCGTCGTCGCCGGAGAAGAGCGCGAGGTGCGGGTCGTGGTCACGTGCCTCGGGAGCGACCGACTCCCACGCCTCCCACGGGATGTACGGCGGGTTGCAGGTGATGACGTCCACGGACCCGGCGAGGTCGTCGAAGGCCTCGGCCATGTCGCCGCGCCGCAGGTCGACGCCGGTGCCGGCGAGGTTGCGCTCGGCCCACTCGTGGGCGGCGGGGTCGAGCTCGACCGCGTGCACGACCGCGTCGGTCACCTCGTCGGCGATCGCCTTGGCGATCGCTCCCGATCCCGTGCAGAGGTCGACGAGCACCGGGGTGTCGATCGCCGCCGCCTGCTCGACCGCCCACCCGGCGAGCAGCTCGGTCTCCGGGCGGGGCACGAAGACGCCCGGCCCCACGGCGAGCTCGACGTGCCGGAACCACGCCACGCCGGTCAGGTGCTGCAACGGCTCGCGCGCGGCACGACGCGTGACGAGGTCGTCGAAGCGGGCGAGCACCACGGGGTCGACCACGTCGACCAGGGCCAGGGCGCCGCGGGTGGTGCCGAGCACGTGGGCGAGCAGCTGCGTGGCGTCGTGCTCGGGGCTCGGGACCCCGGACAGGCTCAGGCGCTCGACCGCCTCCCGGACGACGTCTCGGCGCAGGCTCACTGCTCGAGGGCCTCGAGCCGGGCAGCCAGGTCGGCCTGCAGACAGGAGTCGAGCACCGGCTGCAGGTCGCCGTCGAGGACCTGGTCGAGGTTGTAGGACTTGTAGCCCGTGCGGTGGTCGGAGATGCGGTTCTCCGGGTAGTTGTAGGTCCGGATCCGCTCCGAGCGGTCGACGGTGCGGACCTGGCTGCGCCGGGCGTCGCTGGCCTCCGCGTCGGCGGCCTCCTGCGCCACCGCGAGCAGGCGAGCGCGCAGGATCCGCAGCGCTGCCTCCTTGTTCTGGAGCTGGCTCTTCTCGTTCTGGCAGCTGGCCACGATGCCGGTGGGCACGTGCGTGATGCGGACGGCGGAGTCGGTCGTGTTGACGCTCTGCCCGCCGGGTCCGCTGCTGCGGAAGACGTCGATGCGCAGGTCGTTGTCGTCGATCTGCACGTCGACCTGCTCGGCCTCGGGCAGCACCAGGACCCCTGCTGCACTGGTGTGCACGCGTCCTTGCGACTCGGTGACCGGCACCCGTTGCACCCGGTGCACGCCACCCTCGAACTTGAGCTGGGCGTACGGCGCCTCCCCCGGCTCGGGCGTGCCCTTCGCCTTGACCGCCACCGTGACGGACTTGTAGCCGCCCAGGTCGGACTCGTTGGCGTCCAGCAGCTCGACCTGCCACCCCCGCGCCTCGGCGTACCGGGTGTACATGCGCAGCAGGTCGCCGGCGAACAGCGCCGACTCCTCGCCGCCCTCCCCCGACTTCACCTCGAGGATCGTGTCCTTGTCGTCCGCGGCGTCGCGCGGCACCAGCAGGTGCCGCAGCCGCTCCTCAGCGACCGCGCGACGGGCGAGGAGGTCCTCGGCCTCCTCGGCGAACGACGCGTCCTCCGAGGCCAGCTCGCGCGCGGCTGCCAGGTCGTCGCCGACCTGGTGCCACTCGCGCCACGCACCGATGACCGCCGACAGGGCGGCGTAGCGCTGGTTGAGCCGCTTGGCGAGCCGGGCGTCGGCGTGCGTCTCCGGGGCGGCCAGCCGACCCTCGAGCTCGGCGTGCTCGGCGAGCATGGTCTCGACTGCTTCGAACACGCGCACTCCTGGTGGCCGGACGGGTGGGACGGGACACATGACGAGCGCCGGTCCTCGCCCAGGTGGGCGGGGACCGGCGCTCGGGGGCAGCTACTTCTGAGCAGCCTTGGCGTAGCGGGCCTCGAAGCGGGCGACGCGGCCGCCGGTGTCGAGGATCTTCTGCTTGCCGGTGTA
>WLIH01000349.1 GCA_009702305.1 Actinomycetota bacterium
GTCAGCAGCAGCCACAGCCCGATGCGCGGGTCGGTGCGCTTGGTGATCTTGTACGTCTCGATGAACTGACGACGTCGGCTCATGCTCGACGGGTCGGTCGGGGTGTCCTTCTTGGCCATCAGGGCGTGCTGCCTTACTGCGTGCGCGGGTCAGATGAGGGTGCTCAGAGCGTGGCGCCCGAGCGGGCGTCCATGGCCTGACGGTACAGCCGTCCGGCGCGGTACGACGAACGCACCAGGGGACCGGACAGCACGCCGGAGAAGCCGATCTCCTCCGCCTCGGCGGCGAGCTCCACGAACTCTTCCGGCTTGACCCACCGCTCGACGGGGTGGTGGCGCACCGAGGGGCGCAGGTACTGGGTGATCGTGATCAGCTCGCAACCGGCTGCGTGCAGGTCGACCAACGCCTGGCTCACCTCGTCGCGGGTCTCGCCCATGCCGAGGATCAGGTTGGACTTGGTGACCAGGCCGAAGTCGCGGGCCTGCGTGATGACGTCGAGGGAGCGGTCGTAGCGGAACGCCGGGCGGATCCGCTTGAAGATGCGCGGCACCGTCTCGACGTTGTGTGCGAGCACCTCGGGTCGCGACTCGAAGACCTCGCGCAGCAGGTCGGGCTTGCCGTTGAAGTCGGGGATGAGGTTCTCGACCCCGGTGCCCGGGTTGAGGTCGTGGATGGCGCGCACCGTCTCGGCGTACAGCCACGCGCCGCCGTCCTCGAGGTCGTCGCGCGCGACGCCGGTGATGGTGGCGTAGCGCAGCTCCATCTTCTGCACCGACTCAGCGACCCGGCGCGGCTCGTCGCGGTCGAGGGGCTGGGGCTTGCCGGTGTCGATCTGGCAGAAGTCGCAGCGCCGCGTGCACTGGTCGCCGCCGATGAGGAAGGTCGCCTCGCGGTCCTCCCAGCACTCGTAGATGTTGGGGCAGCCGGCCTCCTGGCACACGGTGTGCAGTCCCTCGGACTTCACCAGGCCCTGCAGCTGCTTGAACTCCGGCCCCATCTTCGCGCGGGTCTTGATCCACTCCGGCTTGCGTTCGATCGGGGTCTCGGCGTTGCGGACCTCGAGTCGGAGCAGCTTCCTGCCTTCGGGAGCGGGGGCCTGAGTCACCAGCCCAGCCTACGCCGGTGAGCCAGGACACACGGACTCGCCGGGTCTCGATACGCTCGCTGGCGCTCGCACTCGACCAACGAGGATCCGCTCGCGCTCGCGCTCGCCCTCGACCAACGAGGAAGACCAGCCGGTCAGGGCACGTCGCGACGACGGTACGACGCCACGGACGCCCCGCAGACCAGGGCCAGCACCACGCCGGAGTACGTCGCCCCCTGGGCGGCGGAGATCGTCTGCTCACCGTCGCAGTCGACGTCGACGGGCACCCGCTGCCCGGTCAGGCACTCCGTCGGCACCGAGCTCTGGTCGTAGTAGGTGACGTCGCCGGCGACGACGGCCGCGAGGTTGTACTGCGGCTGCCAGCGCGCCGAGCCGTCGGAGCCGATGATGCCGATGATCGTGCCGCCCGCGATCGAGACCGCGAAGAGCACGCCGAGGGTGGCCACGGTGCTGCGCAGCAGCATCGTCAGCGCGAAGCCGCCCAGCGCCGACCCGGCCGCCAGCGCGGTGACTCGGGCGCAGACCTGCAGCCCGTCGCGGGTGACCCCGACCGGGATCGGCAGGTCGCGGGAGCCGGCGAGACCGCGCAGGCCCATCCAGTAGAGCGTCATCACCACGGCGCCCAGCAGCAGGGCGACCAGCGACACGGCGATCGCCTTGGCGGCCCAGACCCGCAGCCGGCGGCTCTCGAAGAGCAGCTGGTTGCTCATCGATCCGGAGTTCCAGTCGTGGCCGACGAACGTCGTGCCGGCCAGCAGCATCAGCAGGCACACCACCGCGGCCACGCCGAGCAGGGTGCCCTCCTTGCTCTCGCCGGCCAGGTCGAGCGGCGTGCGGGAGACGTACCACGACAGGATCTGCTGCTCGCACGCCTCGGCGACGCCCGCCTCACCGGCGTCGAGGTCGAGCCCGTAGTTCTGCGGCTCGCGGGCGCACTGGCGCAGGTCGCGCTGGCTGTAGCGGTTGTCGAGCTGCGAGCGGGCCTGCTCGAGCTCCTGGTCGGAGACCGGGCGGGTGTTCCACGCGGTCGCCGCGAACATGACGGCCGGCACGACGACCGCCAGGGCGATCAGCATCAGGACCGCACGACGCCACCGCAGCCGGGTCAGCTCGACGCTCAGCAGCCGGATCATCGGGGGTCCCCCGTCGTCGTACCGAGCGTGTCAGCGGCGGTCAGCTCGAGGAAGTAGGTCTCCAGATCGGGGCGCAGCGGCGTCAGCTCGCTGAGCCAGATGCCGGCGGCGCCGAGCGATCGGGTGATCGCGGCGCCGTCGTCGCTGTCGACGACGAGGTGCTCGCCGTCGGCATCGAGGCTCGCGTTGAGGCCGGCGGCGGCGAGGGTGGCCAGCGCGGCCGAGGTGTCCGCAACGACCACCCGGTGGGCCGTGCCCTCGCCCAGCAGCTCGTCGACGGTGCCGCTGGCCAGCAGCCGCCCGTTGCCGATGATGGTGGCCGACGTGCACACCTGCTGCACCTCGGCCAGGATGTGCGAGCTCAGCAGCACCGTCACGCCGGATTCGCCCAGGTCGCGGATGGTGTCGCGGATCTCGCGGATGCCGGCCGGGTCGAGCCCGTTGGTCGGCTCGTCGAGGATCAGCAGCTCCGGCGCCTTGAGCAGCGTGGCCGCGATCGCCAGGCGCTGCTTCATGCCGAGGGAGTAGCCCTTGTAGCGGTCACGGTCGCGACCGGTGAGCCCGACCGTCTCGACGGCCTCGTCGACCCGGGTGTCCGGCGTGCCGATCGAGCGCGACAGGAGGAGCAGGTTCTGACGCCCGCTGAGGTTGGGGGAGAACTTCGGCGACTCGACCACCGCGCCGACGCGACCCAGCACGCTGGGCAGGGAGGCAGGCACCGACTGGTCGAAGAGCCGCATCTCACCGGCTGTCGGTCGGGCCAGGCCGAGCAGCATCCTGATGGTGGTGGTCTTGCCGGAGCCGTTGGGCCCCAGGAAGCCGTGGACGCCGCCGGCCGGGACCGCGAGGTCCAGGCCCTGCACCGCCACCCGCGTGCCGCGCCGTGAGCGGAACTCCTTGCGGAGCCCGGTGGTCTCGATGACCAGTCCTGACATGTCGCCCCCTTGGTGTCTCCCAGGAGACGACCTAACCAGCCGAAAGGTTCGTTCGCATGGGGGCGCGCCCGACAGGCTTTACTTTCCGCTCGGGGTCAGCAGCTCGATGCGGGGCGCGCGGCCGGGCTCGGGACGCGGCTCGTAGTCGGGCGTGGCGGCGTACGGCGACCATGCCAGCATCGTCGTGAGGTGGGCGCTCAGCACCGGCACCACCTCCGCGACCGGGACGTCGCGGCCGGTCTCCTGCGACAGGGAGGTGACGCCGGCGTCGGCGATGCCGCACGGCACGAAGCGGTCGTACCACCCCAGGTCGACGTCGCAGTTGAGCGAGATGCCGTGCATCGTCACGCCGCGGCTGACGCGGATGCCGATCGCGCCGACCTTGCGCTCGGGGCCGCGGTCGTCGGCGCGCAGCCACACCCCGCTGCGCCCCGGCACTCGGGCCGTCGTGACGCCGAAAGTCGAGCAGGTCGCGATCATCGCCTCCTCCATGCGACGCACGAAGTCGACGACGAGCACGTGATCGGGCAGCCGGACGATCGGGTAGGCGACCAGCTGGCCCGGGCCGTGATAGGTGATCTTGCCGCCGCGGTCGACGTCGATGATCGGGGCGCCGCCGGGGTCGGCCGGGCGCTCGTGCGGGTCGGTGCGCTTGCCGGCGGTGAAGGTCGGCGGGTGCTCCAGGAGCAGCACCGTGTCGGGCCGCTCGCCGGCCACGACCGCCGCGTGCACCTCGCGCTGGAGGTCCCAGGCGGCGAGGTAGTCGACCGCCTCGGCGCCGAGGCCGACGGTCTGGAACTGCACGTCCGGGCTCAC
>WLIH01000035.1 GCA_009702305.1 Actinomycetota bacterium
CCCCGTGTTGCCGGACACCGGCAGCCAGCGCCCCGGGCCGTCCGGCCGGGCTCCGGGCATCCGGCGGGCGAGCACCGGCAGCGCGACGGCCATGTCGGTGCGGGCGACGAAGTGACCGAGGCAGTGGTGGATCCCCGCGCCGAAGCCGTGGTGCGGCGGCCGCTGCGCGGTGATGTCGAACGACGGGTCGGGCATCGCGAGCGGGTCGGTGCCGGCGCTGTGCGAGAGCATCTGGACGATGCCTCCCCTCGGGATGTGGAGGCCTTGGAAGTCCACGTCCTCCAGGGCCTCGCGGGTCACCCAGGTGACGGTCGGGTTGACCCGCATGACCTCCTCGACGGCCTGGGCGCCGAGCTCGGGGCGCTCGCCGAGCAGTCGCCACTGGTCCGGGTGCGCGAGCAGGGTCTGCAGGGCGAGCCCGATCTGGTTGCGCGTCGTCTCCATCCCGGCGAAGGCCAGGAAGACCAGCGCCACCGACAGCTCGCGCTCGCTCAGTCCCTCGGCCTGCACAAGTGCGCTGACCAGGTCGTCCCGCGGCCGCACGCGACGGTCGGCCACGACCTCGTCGAGGTACGCCGTCAGGCCGGCCAGCGCCGCCTCGATGCGCGGCACCTGGGCGGCGACGTCGATCGAGAACGATGCCCCGAGGTCGTCGGCCCAGTGCGCCACCTGTCGCCAGTGGCTCTCGTCGAGGCCGAGCAGCAGGCAGATGATGCGGGCGGCGTAGGGCTCGGCGAACTGACCTATCAGCTCGACCCGGCCCCGCGGCGCGAACTCGTCGATCAGCTCGTCGGCGAGCGCCTGGAAGGTCGGGGTCATCGCGGCGATGGCGCGGTTGCGGAAGGCAGGCACCATCAACCGGCGGATGCGGGCGTGGTCGTCGCCCTCGAGGCTGAGCAGGGTCTCGCCCCACCACCGGGCGAACGGACCGTCGTGGACGCCGTTCTGCTCCGGCCAGCGGGCGTTGCCCTGCCGGAAGCGGCGATCGCGCAGCAGGGCCGACACCTCGTCGTAGCGCAGCACCGCCCAACCCCAGTTGGTCCTGACGTACCAGCTCTGGTCGCGGGCCTCCAGGACCACCGGCGAGGTGACGTCGAAGGTCGGGTCGGACAGGTCGAAGGTCGTCACGAGCGGACCATGCGCAGGTGTCTGCCCTCACGCTCGACCGTCACCATGCCGTCGAGCAGGAACGAGTGACGGCGGTAGAACTCGATCGCGCGCTCGTTGCCCTCGAGCACCCACAGGTACGCCGGGCGGTCGGCGATCGCCGCGACGAGCAGCTGGTGCCCGACGCCGGTGCCCCAGTGCGAGCCGCGCACGTAGAGGGACTGCAGCTCGGTGTGGCCCTCGACCTCCGGCGGGTCGGCGTCGGCCGCGCAGACGAAGCCGACCATGCCGGACGCGTCCTCGGCGACCAGGGTGGTGCCCTGGTCGAGGATGCCCCGCCAGCGCTCGACGCGCGCCGGCTCGTCGGCGCGTCGTGCGTCGAGGATCTGCTGGTCGATCAGACCGGTGTAGGCGTCGTCCCAGCAGTCGAGGTGCAGGGCGACCAGGACCGGGCTGTCGTCGGCCACCGCACGTCGCAGCGTGACGCTGGGCCGGACTCTGGGCTGGACTCCGGGCTGGACTCCGGGCTGGGGAGCGCTCATGCCAGCATCGTATGGACTGCCAGGCCGGCGATCACGACAGCCGACACGAGACCCGTCACGACCCGTCCGCGCGGCCCGGTCGTGAGCCGCCCGAGGGCCGCGCCGCCGCCCGCCAGCGTGATCTGCCACGAGGCCGAGGCGACGAACGCCGCCGTCACGAAGACGACGCCCTCGCCCGGGGTCGAGGTGAGGTGGCGGTTGCCGAGCACGATCGCCGCGAAGTAGACGACGGTCGCCGGGTTGACCGCGGTGATGGCGACGAAGAGCAGGTAGGCCCGCCTCGGCGACATCGGACGTGCCTCCCGGGTCGGGTCGATCGGTCGCAGCGCGTGCAGCCCGGTCAGCACGGCGATGATCAGCAGGGCTGCGGCCGAGACGATGCGCAGCGGGGTCGCGACGGGGGCCAGCAGGGCCGACAGAGTCGCGCCCGCGACGACGGCCAACGTGGCGTAGACCGCGTCCACGCTGGCGATGCCGAGACCAGCGGCTGTGCCCACCCGCCACGACGTACGCGCCGTGAGCGTGACCAGGAAGGCCCCGACCGCGCCGATCGGCACGGCGATCGCGAAACCGGTGACCAGCCCTGACACCGCGACCTCGAGCACGACGTCATCCTCCCGGTCCGCAGAGCTCCCCACCATCGGATTACGGTGATCGCATGCGGATCACCAAGTTCGGACATGCCTGCGTCCGGGTGGAGCACGACGGGGTCGTCCTGGTGCTCGACCCGGGGGTCTTCACCGAGACCGAGGCCGTCGACGGCGCCACCGCGGTGCTGATCACCCACGAGCACCCCGACCACCTGCACGTCGCCCACCTGCGTGCCACCGACGCGCCGATCTGGACGATCGAGGGTGTCGCGGACGTCCTGCGCGAGCAGGCACCGGACGTCGCCGAGCGGGTGACCGTCGTGACGCCGGGGCAGCAGTTCGACGCCGGTCTCCCGGTGAGCGCGGTCGGCGAGATGCATGCCGTGATCCACCCCGAGATCGACCGGATCCACAACTCCGGCTACCTGATGACGGTCGGCGACCAGCGCGTCTACCACCCCGGCGACGCCCTGACCGTGCCCGACAGCGAGGTCGACCTGCTGCTGGTGCCCAGCTCGGCGCCGTGGCTGCGCTCGCAGGACGCCATCGAGTTCGCCCGCGCCGTGCGCGCCCCCCGCAACCTCGCCATCCACGACCGGATCTACACCGAGGCCGCTCACGGCATCCTCGAGTCGCAGATGAACCTCTTCCTGCCGCCCGCCGGCCAGGAGTACCTCCGCCGAGCCGATGGGCAGGACCTCTGACATGCCGTACTACGCCGCCACCTACGAATTCGTCGCCGACGCCGCCGCGATCGAGGCGGCCCGCCCCGGCCACCGCGACTGGCTCTCCCACCAGCCCGCGCTGCGGCTGAGTGGTCCCGACGACGCCAACGGCGCCCTGCTGATCTGGGAGGCGTCCGATGCCGCCGAGGTGGAGGCCCTGCTCGACGAGGACCCCTACACGCCGGCCGGCGTCATCGCCGCCCGCCGGGTCGTCGGCTGGCGCCCGATCCTCGGCTCCTGGAGCACCCAGCTCGCTCTCTGATCGGCAACGTCGAGGCGATCGTCTCAGCGGACGACATCCTCGGTGGTCGAGTAGGCGCGCTAGCGCCGTATCGAGACCTGGTGATCGGGCGCTCGGCGGCACTCGACCAACGAGGATGCTCCTCGGTGGTCGAGTAGGCGCGCTAGCGCCGTATCGAGACCTGGTGATCGGAGCTGGGGTGGTCTCGATACACCGCCTCGCTGGGGCTCGGCGGCACTCGACCAACGAGAGCCGCGTTTCGGTGGTCTCGATACACCGCCTCGCTGGGGCTCGGCGGCACTCGACCAACGAGAGCCGAGTTTCGGTGGTCGAGTAGGCGCGCTAGCGCCGTATCGAGACCTGGTGGCTTCTGGCTGAGACCCAGTCCCGTGCGCAGCAGCGGAGCCTTGGGTCAGACGCCGCTGACCGCGTCCCGGACGGGGACGAACTTGGCCTGGGCCTCGGCGAGCTCGGCCTCGGGCTGGGAGCCGGCGACGATGCCGCACCCGGCGAAGAGCCGCACGGTGGCACCGTCGACGACCCCGGAGCGCAGGGCGATGCCCCACTCGCCGTCGCCGCTGGCGTCCATCCAGCCGACCGGGCCGGCGTAGCGGCCCCGGTCCATGCCTTCGATCTCGGAGATCAGCGCGGTGGCGGCGGCGGTCGGCGTGCCGCCGACGGCTGCGGAGGGGTGCAGCGCCTCGGCGAGCTGGAGCGAGGAGACGGTGGTCGCGTCGTGGACGACGCCGGCGACGTCGGTGGCGAGGTGCATCACGTTGGGCAGATGCAGGACGAACGGCGTCTCGGGCACGTTCATCGACGAGCAGTGGGGCTCGAGCGCCTCGGCCACCGAGCGCACGGCGTACTCGTGCTCCTCGAGGTCCTTGGACGACCGGGCCAGCGTGGCCGCCAGGGCGAGGTCGCGCTCGTCGTCCCCGGTGCGCCGGATGGTCCCGGCGAGCACCCGCGAGGTGACCAGCCCGCGCTCACGGCGCACCAGCATCTCGGGGGTCGCCCCGAAGATGCCGTCGACGTGGAAGGTCCAGCACATGGGGTAGGACTCGACGAGACGGTGCAGCGGCCATCGCACGTCGACGGGGGCGTCGGCGGTGGCGAGCAGGTCGCGGGCGAGCACGACCTTCTCCAGGTCGCCCGCGTCGATCCGCGCCACCGCGTCGGCGACCGCCGTCATCCAGCGCTCGCCGTCCAGCGCGCCGTCGGCGAAGGCGACCCCGGTCGGCGGCTGCGGTGCGTCGGCGACGCGGAGCTGCTCGTCGAGCCGGTCGAGGCCGGTGGCGGAGGTCGTCGTCATCCAGGCGAGATCGCCGCGTCGGCCGACCACGACCGACGGCACGACGAGCACCGAGTCGCCCGGGGAGTCGGCGAAAGCGAAGGTCCCGAAGCCGACCAGCCCGGTGCCGGGCTCCTCGACCTCGTTGCGCACGACGGCGCGGGCCGTCACCTCGCTCCACCAGGTCGCGGCGTCGGAGAAGCGCGCGGCGCCGGTGGTGCGGATCTCGGCGGCCACGCCCCAGCCGACGAGTCCCTCGCCGCGGCGCAACCAGGTCACCGGGCGCTCGTCCGGCACCAGGTCGAGCAGCCGGTCGGCGACCCGGGTGTCGATCGCCACGGTGCGGACGACGAGAGGGGCGACCAGGGGAGAGGTCGCAGCCTGCCCGGCCGCGTGCGCCGACGTCGTCACCCTGCGAGCCTACCCAGTGCTGCCCGGGTGCCCGCCCCGGTGCCCGTCCGGGCTCGGCGGGGTCGGTAGCGTCTGCCTCGTGACCACCTCGACCTCGTCCTCGCGCACCGCTGCCCTCGGTCTCGTCGCCGGCGCGATCCTGCTCGCCGTCGTGGCGGCGTTCGCGATCTTCCTGCCGAAGGCGCACGGCAGCGAGATCGAGCTGCCCGAGACCCTGCCCGGCGGCCTGGAGCGCGTCGTGCAGCCGGAGGACTCCGAGTTCGACGAGAGCGAGATCGAGGGCTCGGCCGCCGACGCGCTGGCCGAGCTGTACGACGCCGACGCGACCGTCGGTGACTACGCGACGGCCGACCGCTCCGCCCAGGTGACCGTCACGGTGCTGGACGTGCCGGCCGGGCCGTTCCTGCCGACCGGGCCGGTGCCGGACCCGGAGACCTACGGCTACGCGCGCGGCGCGACCGAGCTGGTCACCGTCGGCGACGCGATCTGCAGCCTCAACTACGCCCAGCCGGTGCCGTCCGGTCAGCCGGTCGACGAGGACGAGCAGCCTGCCGGGGCCTTCTGCCAGCTGGGCTCGGGGGAGCGCACCTTCCTCGCCAGCGGCTCCGGCGTCGCGCCCGACGCGATCGTGGACATCCTCGAGTCGCTGGCCGACTGATCCCTCGGACCGGGCCTGTCGGCCTCAGGAGCGGTAGACCACGACCCGGTCGCCGACCTGCACCTGGTCGAAGAGCCAGGCCACCCCGGCCTCGTCTCGGATGTTGACGCACCCGTGCGAGGCTCCGGCGTATCCGACCGCGGCGAAGTCCGACGAGTAGTGCACGGCCTGGCCGCCGGAGAAGAACATGGCGTAGGGCATCGCCGATCCGTACAGGCGCGACACGTGGTCGCGGCTCTTCACGTAGACGCTGAACACGCCCTCGCGCGTGGGCGTCGTCGAGGCGCCGAACCGGGCGTCGAGCGTGCGCACGACCGCGCCGTCGACGACCCAACGCAGGGTGCTCGACGTCTTGTCGATGCACAGCACCCGTCCGGTCGTGCAGCGCGGGTCCAGCGGACCGGCCGTGTTGGCGCGGTTGTCCAGCTCGGCCGGCGTCGGCTCGGTCGTCATCGCGAGCAGCCGGTCCATCGTCGTGCGGTCGACCGCGCCGGTGACGGCGATCTCGCGCTTGGCCTGAAAGCCCCGCACGGCCTCGGTCGTGACGTCGCCGTAGTAGCCGGTGACGTCGGCCTGGAACCAGTCGATCTGCGCGAGCCGGGCCTGCAGCTCGGCGACGTCGCCGCCTTCGTCGCCGGCTGAGAGCAGCGCCGGTCCGGCGGTGGGGCCTACCGGCGAGGGGCGGGTGGTCGGGGCGGCCGGCGGCTGGGTCGGGGCGTACGTCGCCGGTCCCGCCGGGGCCGCCACCGGAGACGGGGTGGCCGGGTCGGGGTGGGCGACGTCGGTGCTGCGACCCACGGCGTACGCCGAGGCGGTGAGCAGCAGCACGGCGGCGAGCGCGAGCACGAGACGGCGGGCGAGGAGCATGGGACTTCCTGACGGCGAGGGCGCGACCCTGCTGCGGGTCGAGGTGTGGGTCGAGGTGTGGGTCGAGGTGCGGGTCGATGTGCAGGGGTGACGCCTGGCGCAGGGGTTTGGTTGCCCACGGCCTACCCTCTCCTGCGTGGCCCGTGCAGAGCTCGACAAGCAGCCGTCCGACGTCCGACGCATGTTCGACACCGTCGCGCGTCGCTACGACGTGACCAACGACGTGCTCTCGCTGGGCCAGGACCGGCGGTGGCGACGAGACGTCATCGCCGCCGTCGCCCCCGTCGCGGGCGAGCTCGTGCTCGACCTCGCCGCCGGCACCGGCACCTCGAGCGAGCCCTTCCACGATCGCGGCGCCACCGTCGTGCCCTGCGACTTCTCGCTCGGCATGCTCCAGGTGGGCAAGCGCGCGCGACCGCACCTGCCCTTCACGGCGGGCGACGGCACCCGGCTGCCCTTCGCCGATACGACCTTCGACGCGGTGACGATCTCCTTCGGCCTGCGCAACATCGTCGACCCGATGGCGGGTCTGCGCGAGCTGCGGCGCGTCACCAAGCCCGGCGGACGCCTGGTGGTCTGCGAGTTCAGCCATCCGACGTCGGCTCCGCTGCGCACGGTCTACCTCGAGTACCTCATGAAGGCCCTGCCCTCGATCGCGCGCACCGTCTCCTCGGCCCCCGACGCCTACGTCTACCTCGCCGAGTCGATCCGCGCCTGGCCCGACCAGGCGAGCCTGGCAGCGATGATCGATGCCGCCGGCTGGACCGGGGTGGAGTGGCAGAACCTCTCGGCCGGCATCGTCGCCCTGCACCGCGCCCGCGCCTGAATCCTGCACCGCATTTAGGCAACGCCGACGTGCGTTAAATCCCCAGGTCAGACCCGGTTTCGACGGTGCGGACCCCCGGGTCGCGGGGGTGCCGTCGGAGTGGCAGACTGTGTTCCGCGCCACTTAGTGATTCGCTTCACAAGCCCACAAGGAGCCCCGGACGAGGGGTCCCGCGGGTGCCCCGGAGCGGACGGGCAGAGGAAGGATGCGCACTCGATGGAGCTCTACACGCCGGTCCTGGTGCTGGCCGCCATCGCCGCGGGATTCGCGGTCTTCTCGATCCTCACCAGCCTGCTGGTGGGGCCGTCGCGCTACAACCGCGCCAAGCTCGACTCCTACGAGTGCGGCATCGAGCCCACCCCGCAGCCGGTCGGCGGTGGTCGCTTCCCGGTGAAGTACTACATCACCGCGATGCTCTTCATCGTCTTCGACATCGAGATCATCTTCCTCTACCCGTGGGCGGTCCACTTCGACGCCATGTTGGTCTTCGGACTGGTCGAGATGGTCGTCTTCATCGCCACCGTCTTCGTCGCGTACGCCTACGTCTGGCGACGCGGCGGCCTCGAGTGGGACTGAGCAGGGAGTAAACGAATGGGCATCGAAGACAAGCTGCCGAGCGGCGTCCTCCTCACGACGGTGGAGGGCCTGTCGGGCTACATGCGCAAGGCGTCCTTCTGGCCGGCGACCTTCGGGCTGGCGTGCTGCGCCATCGAGATGATGACGAGCGGCGGCCCGAAGTACGACCTGGCCCGCTTCGGCATGGAGGTCTTCCGCGCGAGCCCGCGGCAGGCCGACCTGATGATCGTGGCCGGCCGGGTGAGCCAGAAGATGGCGCCGGTCCTGCGCCAGATCTACGACCAGATGCCCGACCCGAAGTGGGTGCTCGCCATGGGCGTGTGCGCCAGCAGTGGCGGCATGTTCAACAACTACGCGATCGTCCAAGGCGTCGACCACGTCGTGCCCGTCGACATGTACCTTCCCGGCTGCCCGCCGCGGCCCGAGATGCTGATCGACGCGATCCTCAAGCTCCACGACCAGGTCCAGCACACCAAGCTCGGCGCCAACCGCCGCGTGGAGATCGAGCAGCTCGAGACGGCCGCCCTCACCGCCACCCCCACCTCCGACATGCGGGGGCTGCTGCGATGAGCGACAAGACCCCCGAGCAGCCGGCCGTGGACCAGTCCCCGGAGAACGTCCCTGCGCCCGTCGGCCAGTCTGTCCACCAGGTGGGCGAGCGGCAGGGCATGTTCGGCGTCAGCGGCACCGGCGACACCAGTGGCTACGGCGGACTCACCAGCGCGATCCTCTACCCCGGTCCGGCCCAGCGCCCGTACGGCGGGTGGTACGACGACGTCGCCGACGCCCTGACGGCGGCGACCCTCGGCGCCGGTGCTCAGCACGCGGTCGAGAGCGTCGTGATCCACCGCGGCGAGATCACCTTCCACGTGCGCCGTGAGGACATCGTGGCCGTGATGCGGGCGCTGCGCGACGACCCGGCCCTGCGCTTCGAGCTGTGCTCGGGCGTCAGCGGGGTCCACTACCCCGACGATGCCGGTCGTGAGCTGCACGCGGTCTACCACCTGCTCTCGATGACCCACAACCGTCGGATCCGGGTGGAGGTGTCGGTGCCCGACGCCGACCCGCACCTGCCGTCGACCGTCGCGATCTACCCGACCAACGACTGGCACGAGCGCGAGACCTACGACATGTTCGGCCTGATCTTCGACGGCCACCCCGCGCTCACGCGCATCCTGATGCCCGACGACTGGCCGGGCCACCCGCAGCGCAAGGACTACCCCTTGGGCGGCATCCCCGTGGAGTACAAGGGCGGCACGATCCCGCCCCCCGACCAGCGGAGGTCGTACAACTAATGTCACCCCACGACGTTCTCCGCGTCCCCCGCTTCGCTCCTCCCGCAGACAACGCCGCGGGGACCCCGACACGGTCACCCCACGACGTTCTCCGCGTCCCCCGCTTCGCTCCTCCCGCAGACAACGCCGCGGGGACCCCGACCCGACGGAGGGCTGCGCTGTGAGCACAGACCAGGACATCTACGCCGGCGCGAGCGAGACCACCGACGGCAAGGTCTTCACCGTCACCGGCCAGGACTGGGACTCCATCGCCCAGGGTCTCGCCGAGGACGGCGAGGAGCGCATCGTCGTCAACATGGGTCCGCAGCACCCCTCGACCCACGGCGTGCTCCGGCTGATCCTCGAGCTCGAGGGCGAGACGGTGACCGAGGCCCGCTGCGGCATCGGCTACCTGCACACGGGCATCGAGAAGAACATGGAGTACCGCTCCTGGGTCCAGGGCGTCACGTTCTGCACCCGCATGGACTACCTCTCGCCGTTCTTCAACGAGATGACCTACGTGCTCGGCGTCGAGAAGCTGCTCGACATCGAGGACCAGATCCCGGAGAAGGCCGAGGTGATGCGGGTCCTGCTCATGGAGCTCAACCGCATCTCCTCCCACCTGGTCTGCATCGCCACCGGCGGCATGGAGATCGGCGCCCTGACGGTGATGACGATCGGCTTCCGCGAGCGCGAACTGGTGCTCGACCTCTTCGAGCTGATCACCGGCTTGCGCATGAACCACGCGTTCATCCGTCCCGGCGGTGTCGCCCAGGACCTGCCGCCCGGCGCTCTCGACGAGATCCGCGCCTTCATCGCCCTGATGAAGAAGCGACTGCCCGAGTACGCCGCCCTGTGCAACGCGAACCCGATCTTCAAGGGTCGCCTGGTCGACGTCGGGGTCCTCGACCTCGAGGGCTGTCTCGCCCTCGGTCTCACCGGCCCGCCGTTGCGTGCGGCCGGCTACCCGTGGGACCTGCGCAAGACCCAGCCGTACTCCGGCTACGAGACCTACGACTTCGACGTCCAGACCTGGGACACCGCCGACTCCTACGGTCGTTTCCGCGTGCGGCTGGCGGAGATGTGGGAGTCGCTCAAGATCATCGAGCAGGCCGCCGAGCGCCTCGCGAAGATGGAGGGCGCGCCGGTGATGGTGGCCGACAAGAAGGTCGCCTGGCCCAGCCAGCTCTCGATCGGCTCCGACGGCATGGGCAACAGTCTCGACCACATCCGCCACATCATGGGCGAGTCGATGGAGGGCCTGATCCACCACTTCAAGCTCGTCACCGAGGGCTTCCGGGTGCCGGCCGGCCAGGCCTATGTGCCGATCGAGTCTCCGCGCGGCGAGCTCGGAGCGCATGTCGTCTCCGACGGCGGCACGCGCCCCTTCCGCGCGCACTTCCGCGACCCGTCGTTCACCAACCTGCAGGCCACCAGCGTGATGAGCGAGGGCGGCATGGTCGCCGACGTCATCGTCGCGATCGCCAGCATCGACCCCGTGATGGGAGGCGTCGACCGCTAATGGCGCTCGAGCAGAAGACCCTGGAGGAGCTCGGCGAGATCGCCGGGCGCTACCCCGAGGCCCGCAGCGGCCTGCTGCCGATGCTGCACCTCGTGCAGTCGGTCGAGGGACGGATCACGCCGGAGGGCATCGAGGCGTGCGCCGCGATCCTCGACATCTCGCCGGCCGAGGTCAGCGGTGTCGCGACCTTCTACACGATGTACAAGCGCAAGCCGGTCGGAAAGCATCACATCGGCGTCTGCATCAACACTCTCTGCGGTCTGCTCGGCGGCGACGCTGTGTACGACGCCCTCTCCGAGCGCCTGGGCGTCGGCCACGATCAGCCCACCGCTGACGGCGAGTTCTGGCTCGAGCGCATCGAATGCCAGGCAGCCTGCACGCATGCACCTGTCATGA
>WLIH01000350.1 GCA_009702305.1 Actinomycetota bacterium
ATCTTCGCCAGCCCGATGGGCCTGCTGCCGATGCTCGGCGTGCGGTTGGCCAAGCTGACCAGCAACCCCGACCTGGTGATCTCCGACGGCGAGTCGCTCTTCCTCGCCGGGGTGCCGCCGCTGTTCGCCAAGGCGGACGTGGTCGAGGGCTGGATCCCGTTCCGCAAGGTCTTCGACGTCGTCGCCTACGGCAAGCGCCACGTGATGATGGGTGCCACCCAGGTCGACCGCCAGGGCAACCAGAACATCTCGGCGATCGGCGACTTCGCGCGGCCCAAGCGCCAGCTCCTCGGCTCGCGCGGCGCCCCTGGCAACACGGTCAACAACCGCACGTCGTACTGGGTGCCGAAGCACTCAGACCGCGTCTTCGTCGAGCGCGTCGACATCGTCTCCGGCGTCGGTCCGGCGCTGGCGAAGGCCTCCGGCACCGGCGCCTCGCGCTACCACGACATCCATCGGGTGGTCAGCAACCTCGGCGTCTTCGACGTCCGAGGCGCTGACGACACCCTGCGCCTGATCAGCACCCACCCGGGCGTCACCGTCGACGACGTCCGCGCGGCCACCGGCTTCGACCTCGAGGTTGCAGCCGATGTCACCGAGACCCGGCTCCCCACCCTGGAGGAGCTCATCATCATCCGCGAGGTGCTCGACCCGAAGGGGATGCGCTTCAAGGAGGTCCCCGACACCGAGAAGGCATCGTGATCGAGCAGCTGATCAAGACCCCGTTCACCGAGCTCGTCGGGGTCAAGCACCCGATCGTGCAGACCGGCATGGGCTGGGTCTCCGGTCCGCGCCTGGTCAGCGGCACCGCCAACGCCGGGGGCCTGGGCATCCTGGCCAGCGCCACGATGACCTTCGCGGAGCTCGATGCCGCGATCATCGAGACCAAGAAGCGCACCGACAAGCCGTTCGGGGTCAACCTGCGCGCCGACGCAGGTGATGCCGGGGCGCGCTGCGATCTGCTGATCGAGCACGGGGTCAAGGTGGCGTCTTTCGCGCTCGCCCCCAAGCCCGAGCTGATCGCCAAGCTCAAGGAACACGGCATCGTGGTGATGCCGTCGATCGGCGCCGCCAAGCACGCCAAGAAGGTCGCCGCCTGGGGTGCCGACGCGGTGATGGTGCAGGGCGGCGAGGGCGGCGGACACACCGGCCCGGTGCCGACCACGCTGCTGCTGCCCACCGTCCTGGACGCGGTCGACATCCCCGTCGTCGCGGCCGGTGGCTTCTTCGACGGTCGCGGCCTCGCCGCCGCCCTGTCGTACGGCGCCGCGGGCGTCGGCATGGGCACCCGCTTCCTGCTGACGCGCGACAGTGCTGTGCCGGACGCCGTCAAGGAGCTCTATCTCTCCCACGACCTCAACGGCACCGTCGTGACCGCCAAGGTCGACGGCATGCCGCACCGGATGCTGCGCACTCCCCTGGTCGACGAGCTCGAGGAGACGAGCGCCGTCAAGCGGATGGGCCCGACCCTCAAGCGCACGCTGGAGTTCAAGAAGACCAGCGGGATGTCGTGGGCCGAGCTCGCCAAGGACGGCCGGGCGATGAAGAAGACCCAGGGCCGCACGCTCGCCCAGATGACGCTCGCCGCGAACACCCCGGTGATGCTCAAGGCCGGACTCGTCGAGGGCGACACCTCGGCCGGCGTGCTCGCCAGCGGTCAGGTCGTCGGCGTCATCGACGACCTGCCGAGCTGCGAGGAGCTCATCGAGCGGATCGTGGTGCGCGCCGCCGACGAGCTGCGCCGCGCGTCGTCGTACGTGCTCTGACGTCGCAGGGCGCCGGCAGGTACGGTGCCCAGGTGCGTCGATCTGCTGTGCTCGCCGGGGCAGGGGTCGTCGCTGCACTGCTCCTTCCCGCGGGTCCCGCGACCGCCCCGGACGCGACGTCGGCGAGCGTGCGTCTCGTCGCGGCGCCCGCACCCCGACTCGCAGGCGACCTGGCCGACCGGGTGATCGTCGTCGATCCGGGCCACCAGCTCGGCAACCACAACTTCCCGCGCAAGATCGGCCGCCGGGTGCCCGCGGGTGGTTTCACGAAGCCGTGCAACACCACCGGCACGGCGACCGACGGCGGCTATCCCGAAGCCACCTTCGCCTGGCGGGTCGCCCGCCAGCTGCGGCGCGCGTTGATCGACCGGGGCGCCCAGGTGGTCCTCACGCGGCACTCCAACCGCGAGGACCGCTGGGGTCCGTGCGTCGACGTCCGGGGCCGGGCTGGCAACGCCGTCGACGCGGATCTGAAGATCAGCATCCACGGCGACGGATCCACCGCCCCCGACGCCCACGGCTTCCACGTGATCGCGCCGATCGATCGCAAGCCCTGGACGCACGACATCTTCTCGGACTCCACGAGGCTCGCGACCACCGCGCGCCAGGCCCTGGACGCCGCAGGCTTCGACCGGGCGACGTACGTGGCCGGCGGCGACGGCCTCGACTTCCGCGGCGACCTGGCGACGCTCAACCTCTCCGACGTGCCCACGATCCTCGTCGAGCTGGGCAACATGCGCGACAGCGGTGACGCGCAGGTGATGACCTCGGCCGACGGGCAGGCGGCCTACGCCGCCGCGCTGGTCGAGGCCGTCCGCCGCTACCTCAGGTGACCCGTCGCGTCAGGCGCCGGGGACGTAGCCCGGCGGCGGTGCCCACTGCCCGGTGGGGAGCAGGCGCTCGTAGAGGTCGTACTCCGGGGCGTAGTGCTCGGTGAGCCGCGCCCGCATCGAGTCCGACAGCACCGGCTCGGCGCGCACGGTCGACCAGTTCTTCGACGTGACCTCGAGCGGACGGCCGAGCTTGTCGGCGATCCAGCCCTCCCAGACATCGGGTCGCTCCAGGGCGAAGAGCCGGTCGACGCCGATGTCGAGATCGTCCGACAGCGCGAGGAAGCGCGCCTGGCGACCCTTGACCGACCCCGGCTCACCGTCGAGGTAGGCGCCGACGAAGCGCTCGAAGCTGATCTCGCCGGTGAACTTCGCGCTGTCCTCGCGGTCGAGGGCGGGGCGCTGTCGGTAGCGCCACCACGACTCCAGCCACGCCACCGGCTCGCGGAAGAGCGAGACGACCTCGTAGTCCTCGCGCCGGTAGCCCCCCAGGCGCAGCACCGGCACCATCCGGTTGTGGAAGCTCTTGGCGTTGATGTGCTTGAGACCGGGGTTGATGCGCAGCAGGATCTCGGCATGGCCCTGCAGCGAGGTCACGAGTGTGGTGGAGGCGCACTTGGGCATCGAGAGCATCACGAAACCGTGAGCGGGCAGGGCGATCATCGATGCCCAACGTAGCGGACGGCTACCGCGTCGGTGTGTAGGGCAGCAGGATCCCGGTGCGGTCGCGCAGGGTCCCGTCGGGGTCGAGCACGGCGGTGCCGATCGTGCGAGCCGGTCCGGTCACGCCGATGGTCGACGGGATGCCCGCCGGCCGGCTCTCCCACAGCCGTGGATCGCGGTCGCTGTGGGTGACGTCGAAGTCGCGCAGCTGCAGCTCGAGCCGGTCGGCGTAGACGTCGGCGAGCAGGAAGTTCGTGAGCCCGAACTGATAGAGGCCACCATGTGAGAGCTGCGTGACGCCGTCGCGCTCGATCGCCGTGACGTCGTGCACCTCGCCGCACAGGTACAGGTCGACGCCCAGGTCGCGGAAGACCCGCCACAGCTCGGAGCGGCGGCCGCCGTCGTACTGCAGGCCGCTGCTGCCACGCACCCGCACCGGGCCCAGCACGGGGGTGTGGCCCTGCACGATCACCCACGGCACGCCGTCGGCCCGCGCGCGTCGCAGCACCGATCGCAGCCACGTCATCTGGGCGTCGTCGAGCCGGGCCCGGACGGCGCCGCGGACGGTGTCGAAGACGTCGAGGGTGACGACCTGCACCGACGGCACCGGCCGGTAGGCGTAGGCCTGCAGGGCGTGCTTGCCGCCCGGTCGGTCGTCGTAGCGGGGCCGACCGTCCGGGCCCTGGGTGAAGTACGCCGCGAACGCCGCCTCGAAGTCCGGCACCAAC
>WLIH01000351.1 GCA_009702305.1 Actinomycetota bacterium
GAGGGGTCGGCCGGGCTAACGAACGCGTAGACGTCGGTGCCGTCGGCGACCGGGTCCTTGGAGATTTCGGGTGCTTCGCGGTGTGACGACATGTCAGTTGCCTCCTGCGGCGTTGAGGATCCGGGTGATGAGGTCGCGGTCGCGGACGACCACTTCCCGCTCGCCCACCATCAGCCGCAGTCGGTCCGAGGCGTGGTCCTCGATGTAGGCGACGACGGATTCACGGGCCTGGCCCGGCTTGGGTCGCGCCGTGGCTGCCGATGCCGACCCGCTCGCGAGTGCGACGGTGCCGACGGCTGCGCCGGCCCCCGCGACTGCGATCAGGTTTCTCCTGCTGGTCTCGCTCATGCTGTGCCCTCCGATGAAGGTCTGGTCGCCTCGGGTGAGACAGACCACAGAGGGTTCGGAGCCGGGTGAGGAACGGATGGGCCGATCACGGACCCGATCAGAAACAGGGGACGCCCCGGTCGTCGCCACCCCCGTATCGGGCGACGCTCGGGGCGTCCAGGAGGTGTTCGGAGCCCTCGCCCCGGCGGATGGGCGCAGGCGGATGGCCCTCAGTCGGTGGTGAGCGACGTCAGGTCGCGGTCGTAGCCGTCCGTGCTGTCGGCGGGGTCCGCCAGGCAGAAGTCGGTCAGGCCCTGGTCGAGGTCGCTGCGGCTCGCGACGGTCGAGTCGCCGAGCACCAGCGGGAGCGCGGTCGTGCCGACGTCCTGGGCGGCCACCGACGGAGTGATCCCCAGGACGGCACTGCGCGAGCGTGGTGCCTGGAAGGTCTGCACCTGCCAGCCCTGCTCGGTGACCGGGTCGGCCCGGCGGCGCACCGGGCTGCCGTCGAGGTCGAGGCGGAGGTTGGTCGCCACCGGGCGCACGGTGCGGCTCGCGATCGTGAACGTGCCCGGTGCGGAGGAGCCGCGCAGCAGCAGCACCTGCGCCCCCTCGCGGGCGCACGGCAGACCGCGCATGTAGGTCGGCCGCGCCCAGTAGAAGGTCGGCTGGAAGGGCGTCAGGATCTGGCCGCTCGCCCCCAGCTCGACCAGCTGGTAGCGAGCATTGCGGTGCAGCACGGTGACCTCGCCCGCGAGACCGACTCCGGTGCCGACGAGGTAGTAGCGATCGGGTCGACGGTCCCACCGGGGGAAGTTGCCGAGGTAGATCGCCGGGACGACGGGGTAGTCGACCCCCTCGTCGTCGCGCAGCTCGAGGGCGAGCCAGATCAGGTCGGTGAAGCGGGGGACGACGACGGACACGTCGTCGCCGCCCGCGACGCCGACGTCGCGCACCCAGCTCGCCGCCTCGGCCAGCTCGTCGGCCGGCACGTGCTGGACGAGAGCACGCTCGCGCGGCAGGTGGGTCGCCGCCGTGGCGACGTTGCCGACGGCGAGCCCTGCCAGCACCGAGACGGCGACGACCGGGGTGATCGCGACGGGCAGACGCAGCATCTTCGGCAGACGCAGCGGGCGCCGCTCGGCCAGCGTGTCCCATCCGACGACCGCCAGCAGGAGCAGGAACGGGTAGCCGAGCTGGGCGGTGCGGTACTGCAGGTTGCCGGCGTCCGAGGTGATGGCGGAGTACTCCAGCGCGCCGAGCGCAAGCACCAGCCCCAGGGTGACGCCGCGCCACGGGGTGAGGACGACGGTGGCGACCAGGCCCACCGTGACCACGACGAGGCAGAGGACGGCCACGACGGAGAGGGCCGTGGCGCCGACACCGAGATCGGGGTCGACGCCCACCGCGGCGCGCAGCAGGTCGAGGCCGTGACGGCCCTCGAACGGCGTGCTGCCCTGCGAGTGGCGATCGCCGACCCGGGCGCTCTGGGCCAGCCAGATCCACGCCCACGGCGTCAGCACCGCCGCCAGTGCCCACGACCCACCGACCACGTTGAGCCGGGCGAGCAGCTGCCCACGCGGCCCGATCACCGTCATCAGCGCGATCGGCGCCACCAGCACCAGGACCAGCTCCGAGTAGACCGCCGCCAGTCCGGCGGCGGCCACCACCAGTGGCCAGGCGTAGGCCGAGCGGCGGGTCACCGCGCACGAGAGCGCCAGGGCGACCAGGGCGAGCGACACCCCGAGCAGGCCGTCGTTCTTGCCCTCCAACGACTGGGTCGTGACGTAGAGCGAGCTGGTCGCCAGCGGCACGGCCAGCAGCGCCCAGCCACGCCGCGCGCCCAGCAGGCTCGCGGCGGTGAAGACGGCGGAGCCGAGCAGCACCAGCAGCATGATCGACATCGGCGTGACCGTGTCGGAGGGGTCGCGGTGCAGCAGCAGGCTCAGCGCGGAGGAGACCGATGCCTGGCCGTAGCGCAGTCGGTTCGAGACGACGTCGACCACCGGTCCCACGCTCGGCGTCGCGCTGCCGGCCCAGTCGTCGGGGTTCCAGTACGGCGCCGGCACGATCGGCTCGTCGGTGAGGTAGGTCGACGTCGCGGCGAAGTAGAACTGGTCGACGATGATCGTCGCGGCGACCGGACGGCTGTCACCGACCCAGATCGTCGGCAGTGCGGCGACCGCCGCACCACCGACGGTCAGCACCGGGCACAGCAGCAGACCCACCACCGCGCGGCGGCCCACCCGCCAGGGCCGCTGCCCACGGCGTACGCCGACGGCGACCACCGCCGCGAGAAGGAGCCCGACCACGAGCACCCCGACCCGGATCGACCACCACTGGGTGGTGGTGCTGCAGACCGCGGCGACGAACGCCGCACCGAGCACCGGTGCCGCCGGGAGCAGCGCGTCACGGGTCGTCGGGTCCGCGGGTGCCAGCACGCACCAGCCGGCCGCGGCGAGCACGGCGTACATCGCCACGACGACGGCGACGGCCTCGATCACGGGGCCGTCCGCATATAGGTCAGCTCACGGTCGTAGCCGTCCATCCCCGAGTCGGGATCGCTCAGGCAGGCGTCGACGAGCCCGTCGTCGACCTGGCCGAGGAGCAGGGACTCCGCGTCTCCGACGACGACCGGGAAGGTCGTCGTGCTCGTCGCGACGAGCTGCGGGGCCGGCATCACGGTGAGGATCGCATCGGTGGTGCGTGGCGCGCGGTAGGTCTGCACCGTCCATCCGGCGACGAACTGCGGCCGCTCAGCCACCGGCACCCGCCGGCCGTCCTCGGTGGTGAGCTCGACGCCGGCGCTGAGCGCAGCCCGTCCGCGGCTCGCGACGCGGAAGGTCTGCCGACCGGTGCCACCTCGCACGACCAGCAGCCGCACGCCCGCGCGGGCGCACGGGAGGCCGCGCATCCAGGTCGTGCGGGTCCAGCCGCCGAGGATCGGCGAGACGATCGCCCCGGTCTCCCCGAGCTCGACCACGCCGTAGTCGCCGTCGCGCGCCAGATAGTCGGCCTCGCCGAGCACGCTCGCGCCCGGCGCGACGACGTAGCGGCTGTCGGGCTGCCGGTCCCAGCGCGGCACCGGCCCGACGTACGTCGAGGGCTGGATCGAGGGGAACTGCACCTCCGGGTGCTCCTCGAGCAGCAGGGAGAGCGCAGCCTGGTCGGTCAGCCGGGGCGCGACCACGGTCAGCTCACCGTCGACCTCGTCGGCCGACGCGGCGACCTCGGACGTGAAGTCGTCGTCGAGGTGCTGGCTCCGGGCCCGGTCGAAGGACGTGCTCAGCGCGACGGTCGTCAGGTTGGCGATCACCGCGGCGGCCGCTGTCACGGCCACCACCGCGCCCGCCCACCGGCCGACCCGGGGCAGCGTCGCGCGCCCCAGCACCCGTGCCCACCCCAGGACCGCGAAGAGGATCAGGCCGGGGACGGCCAGCTGCAGCACGCGGAACTGCAGATTGCCCGAGCCCTGGGTCACGGCGAGCAGCTCAAGCGCCGCCACGACCGCCAGCAGCGCGATCAGCGGGCCTCGAGCGGTCCGGTGACCTGCGATCGCCGCCGCCCATCCGAGGCAGAGCCCGACGACGACGAGGACGGCGAGCAGGCCGAGCAGGCCGGCGAGGACCGGCCGATCGGGGCCGGTTGCCGTGCCC
>WLIH01000352.1 GCA_009702305.1 Actinomycetota bacterium
CCATCCAGGCCGCCTGCAGCATGAGCAGGCGCGCGCCCTCCCAGTCGGCCTCCATCTGGAGGAACTTCGCCGCGGCAGCGGACTGGGTGATCGCGGGACGGTCGTAGTCGACGACGATGCCGGCCTGCGCGAGCAGGTCCCGCGTCAGGTCGAGCGACGCCTTCGCGCAACCGATCGCCATGCTCGCCACGAGCGGGCGGGTGTTGTCGAAGGTCGCCATCGCGCCGGCGAAGCCCTGCTTGACGTCGACCTCGGGCGAGCCGAGGAGGTTCTCCTTCGGGACGCGACAGTTCTCGAAGATGATCGTCGCGGTGTCGGAGGCCCGGATGCCGAGCTTGTGCTCGAGCCGGTCGACCCGCATGCCCGGGGTGCCCTTCGCGACCACGAACGACTTGATCGCAGCGCGACCCAGCTCGCGGTCCAGCGTCGCCCAGACGACGATGTGGTCGGCGCGGTCACCGGAGGTGACGTAGATCTTCTCGCCGTTGATGACGTACTCGTCGCCGTCGAGCGTGGCCGTCGTCTTGATGTTCGCCGAGTCGGAGCCGGTGCCGGGCTCGGTGATGGCCATGCCGGCCCAGACGCCCTCGAGGCGCTTGAGCTGCTCGTCGTCGGCCACGGAGGCGATGGCGGAGTTGCCCAGGCCCTGGCGCGGCATCGAGAGCAGCAGACCGACGTCACCCCAGCACATCTCGGCGATCGACATCACCGAGGCGAGGTTGGCGCCGTTCTTGACGCTGGTGTCGCCGTCCTTCTCGTCACGGCGGACGCCGGCGGCGCCGGCACCCTCGCCCGCGCCGGACTCGGAGAGCCCGTCGATCATCGCGGCGAGCATGTCGAGCTCCTTGGGGTACTCGTGCTCGGCGAGGTCGTACTTGCGGGAGATCGGTCGCAGCATGTTCATCGCGACCTGGTGGGCCTGCTCGGCGAGCGGGCGGAACTTCTTGGGATCGTCGAGGTTGATCATCGGCTGGGTGTCCCCTCAGGGCTGGGAGCGGATGGAGCGAGGCGGGCAGTGCTCGGGATCACGCGGCGCATCAGACGAGGACACTGCCTTCCATGATCCCGACGGCGCGCAGGTCGCGGTACCACCGCTCGACCGGGTGCTCCTTGACGAAGCCGTGGCCACCGAGCAGCTGGACGCCGTCGAGGCCGATCTGCATGCCCTTGTCGGCGCACTGCTTGCGGGCCAGCGCCACGTCGCGCGTGTAGTCCTTGCCGGTGCTGGCCCGGCCGGCGGCCTTGTAGGTGAGCAGGCGCATCGCCTGCAGCTCGATGGCGATGTTGGCGACCATGAAGGCCACCGACTGGCGGTGGGCGATCGGCTCGCCGAACGCCTCGCGCTCCTTGACGTAGGGCGTCACGTAGTCGAGCACGGCCTGACCGGTGCCGACGGCCAGCGCGCACCACGCCAGGCGCGAGAGACGCACGCACTCGGCGTACGACGTGCCGTCGGTCGCGCCGAGGACGGCGTCGGCCGGGATCTGCACGTCGGTGAGGGTCAGCGTGGTCAGCGACGCGGCGCGGATGCCCATCGACGGGTCGGCCTCGACCTGCAGGCCCGGCGTCGAGGACTCGACCAGGAAGAGGACCGGCTGGCCGTCGAGGGAGGCACCGACCACGAAGAGCTCGGCGTCGGCGCCGCGCACGACGCCGCTCTTGAGCCCGTTGAGGACGTAGCCCTCGGAGTTCTTCACCGCGGTGGTCGCGGGGTTGAGCACGTCGAACAGGACGGCCGGCTCGGTGAGGGCGAGGGCAGCGGCGGGCACCTCGTCGCCGGTGAACGCCGGGAGGTAGGTCTGCTGCTGGGCCTCGGTGCCCCACAGGCCGAGGGCCGTCGCCACGGCGCCGGGCGCGAGCGCGGCGACCGCGATGCCCATGTCGCCCTTGCCGAGCGCCTCGGCGACCAGGACTCCGGCCATCGCGGAGCGCTCCTCGGAGATGCCCCCGAGCGACTCCGGCACACCGAGGATCGGCAGGCCGATCTCCAGGCTGGCCTTCAGGACCGCCTCGGGCGTCTCGCAGGTCTCGTTGGCCTCCGACGCGGCCGGACGGACCGACTCCTCGGCGAACTCGCCCACCACGTCGACGAGCATCTGCTCGTCCTCGGTGGGGGTCAGGTCGAAGAGGCCCTTCGGCTGGGCCGACGGCACGCGCACGCCGGGCTTGCCGGCGGACCCGACCTTCTTGAACGTGCGGCCCGCGGCCGTGGCGGTCTTGAAGCCGTTGCGGGTCGAGGTGAAGACGGCCTGCTCGACCGGCTTGCGCAGGCCGACGCGGTCGATGAGGTCGCTCTGCGCGAGCTTGTTGAGGGCGGCGACGGCGTACCCGATGGGGTCACGGGTCTCGGTGCTCGCGAGGCCGTGCTTGCCGCCGGGCCGCAGGGCTGCGGGGAGGCGCTTGGTCAGGTCCATGACGAAAATGTAACTGAGAGTTACACGCCGCGCTACACCTGGGGCCGTGCGGCGAGTCACAGCCGTCATCCCTAGGATCGTGGCCATGTCCGACGCGCCCGACCACACGCCGTACGGCCCGCTGCCGACCGGGGGCACCGTGCGCCCGATGACGCGCTGGGGCACCCCCGTGATGCACCGACCGCAGCAGCTGGTCACCGTCTTCGACGAGACGCTGCATGCGTTGGCTGCCGACATGGTGGCGACGATGTACGCCGCCGACGGTGTCGGTCTGGCCGGCTGCCAGGTCGGCGAGGACGTCGCGATCTTCGTGTTCGACTGCCCCGACGCCGACGGGCAGCGGTGGGCCGGCGTGGTCTGCAACCCGGTGCTCACGCTGCCCGAGGGCAAGGACCGCCAGCTCGATGAGACCGAGGAGGGCTGCCTGTCCTTCCCCGGGGCGTTCGTGGCCTGCGCGCGACCTGACCGGGCGACGGTGACGGGGGTCGGCCTCGACGGCGCTCCGGTCACCTTCACCGGCGATGGCCTGCTCGCGCGCTGCCTGCAGCACGAGACCGACCACACCCTCGGCACCGTCTTCGGCGACCGGCTGCCGACGAAGCTGCGCAAGAAGCTCGACAAGGAGCAGGCCAAGACGGCCGACGAGTACCCCCCCGAGTGGCCGGTCGACGGATGAGCGTGGCGGTGCGGATCCTGCAGCTCCCGCCGGCGACGCTGCTCGCCCTGGCGGCCGGCGACCTGGCCTCGGCCCAGGCGGGCGTCGACGTGAGCCTGACGGCGTACCTCGTCGCCGAGGAGTCCGTCGGCACCTGGCAGTACCGCACCCGGCAGGCCGTCGAGTCCCCCGCCGACCTGCCGTGGATCACTGGTCTGCTGGTCGACGTCGACTCGGGTGCGGTCGTCGGGAAGGCAGGCTTCCACGCTGCGCCCGACGACGACGGTCTGGTGGAGATCGGGTACGCCGTCGACCCCGCCTGCCGACGCCGCGGCTATGCCCGCGCAGCGTTCGCCCTGATGCTCGATCGCGCCCGGCGCTCCCCCGAGGTCCGCACGTTCCGGGCCACCGTCAGCCCCGGCAACACCGCCTCCCGGACCCTGATCGAGCCGTTCGGGCTGCTCCACGTCGGCGAGCAGTGGGACGACGAGGACGGTCTCGAGCTGGTGTACGAGCTGGCCGTCTGACCT
The DNA here is from genome assembly GCA_009702305.1 of Actinomycetota bacterium. Taxonomy (GTDB): domain Bacteria; phylum Actinomycetota; class Actinomycetes; order Propionibacteriales; family Nocardioidaceae; genus Nocardioides. Next base: position 3,600 of record WLIH01000352.1, read on the forward strand.
GGCCGTCTGACCTGGCAAACGATGTCGATTGGTCCCCAACCGCAACGATGTGGACCCCGGGCATGAGGTTCGTGACCAATCGTCGGGGCTGACGGTCACGGGTGGCGTCGACCCGCCGGGTGGCCGTCGATTGGTCACCAACTGCATCCCGCGGCCCCGAAAACATGCGGTTGGGGACCAATCGACATGCATTCCGGCCGCCGCTCCCGTCCGGCCCGGCACCGGAGCGCCCCGGTCGCTCAGCGGCGGGAGGTGATGTAGCAGGCGACGGCAGTGGCGGCGGCGACGTTGAGGGAGTCGATGCCCTCGCGCATCGGGATGATCGCGCGCCGGTCGGCCCCGGCCTCCCACCGCGCGGAGAGGCC
>WLIH01000353.1 GCA_009702305.1 Actinomycetota bacterium
CAGGAGATCGAGGACGAGTCCGCCACCGGCAGGGCCACGCTCTACGTCGTGCTGACGCGAGCGACGCAGCTGCTGACCACCATCAGCTGAGCGTCCGAATCCGCGGCCGCTCGGACCGCGGCTCCGCGGAGTTACTAGAGTTCGGCCATGACTGCCACGCCCGATGCCCGGACCGCGATCGACGCGCTCCAGGGGCACGAGGCGTGGGCCCTGATCCGGCGCTCGACGCGCGCGGGTGACCGACCGACCGTCGGGCTGGTGGGCGGACGTCGGTGGGAGGCCGACTCGATCCTCGACATCCCGCTCGAGGACGGACCCCCGGCCCCGGGCCGCCTGTGCGACCGCCTGGTCGCGATCCCCTTCCGCCAGGTGCGCGAGCGCGGCTTCGTCGCGCACGACGACGGCGCGCCCCTGGTGGTCGTCGACGTCGAGAGCGAGCAGGAGTTCTCGGTCGCCGACGTGCTCGCCGCCATCGACGACACGGGACTCGACTTCGTCGACCGAGGCGGTTTCGAGACCTCCGACGACGACTACGCCAAGGTCGTCGAGGCGATCATCGCCGACGAGATCGGCCAGGGAGAGGGAGCCAATCTGGTCGTCGGTCGCCACTACCGAGCCGTGGTCGCCGACTGGAGCGCCGCGCGGGCGCTGACCGTCTTCCGCCGGCTGCTCGAGCGCGAGCGCGGCTCGTACTGGACCTTCCTGTTCTTCACCGGCGACCGCTACCTCGTCGGGGCGAGCCCGGAGCGGCACGTCACCGTCCAGGGCGGCGACGTGCGGATGAACCCGATCAGCGGCACCTTCCGCATCCCGCGCGACCCCGAGGTCGACGTCAAGGGAGCGCTGCTGGACTTCCTGCGCGACGAGAAGGAGATCTACGAGCTCTTCATGGTCGTCGACGAAGAGCTCAAGATGATGTGCGACATCTGCAACGAGGGCGGTCAGGTGCTCGGCCCCTTCCTCAAGCCGATGACCCACCTCGTGCACACCGAGTACCTCCTGGCCGGCCGGTCCAGCCGCGACGTGCGCGAGATCCTGCGCGACACGATGTACGCCGCGACGGTCACCGGCAGCCCGGTCGAGAACGCCTGCCGGCTCATCCACCAGTACGAGTCGGAGGGGCGCGGCTACTACGGCGCCGCGCTGGCCATCTTCGGTCGCGACGCCGACGGCGGGCACGTCGTCGACAGCCCGATCGTGATCCGCACGGCCGACGTCGACCTCGAGGGTCGTCTCAAGGTCACCGCCGGAGCGACGCTGGTGCGCGACTCCGACGCGGCGTACGAGGTGGCCGAGACCCACGCCAAGGCCGGCGGCATCCTGTCGGCGTTCGGGCTGGTGCCGGCCGCGCCGGCGCCGACCCTCGACGTGGCGTCGCTGGTCGTCGACGAGGACGTGCTGCTCAGCCTCAACGCCCGCAACCGGCGGCTGTCGACCTTCTGGCTCACCGACCAGGGCGGCTCGCCGCCCGACCCGCGGTTGGCGGGCCGGAGCGTGGTCATCCTCGACGGCGAGGACGACTTCGTGAACATGCTGCGCCACGTGCTCGCGGTGCTCGGCATGACCAGCGAGGTGGTGCGCCACGAGGACTACGCCCCGGGCGTGCTCGACGGCTTCGACCTCGTCATCGTCGGACCCGGGCCGGGCGACCCCCGCGACGACACGGACCCGAAGATGGCCCAGCTGCGAGCTGCGACGGCGTACCTCCTCGAGCAGGAGCGGCCGTTCCTGGCGGTGTGCCTCGGCCACCAGGCGCTGTGCCACCAGCTCGGTCTACCGTTGGCCTACAAGGACATCGTCTTCCAGGGCACGCAGTCGCCGGTCTCGATCGGCGGGCGCACCGAGCGGGTCGGCTTCTACAACACGTTCGTGGGCCGAGCCGGCGACGGCGCGGCGCTCCCCGAGGGCGTCACGGTCGAGACCGACGGGGCGAGCGGCGACATCCACCTGCTGCGAGGTCCGCACTACGTCGGCATCCAGTTCCACGCCGAGTCCATCCTCACCGAGCGCGGCTACGACCTGCTGCACGACCTCGTGTCGTCGCTGCTCCTCGAGCCCTGACCGGCGCCGTGTCCTCGTGAGGCTCCGCTGAGGCTCGACGTGGTGGTCGTCGACCACCACGACTCCTACACGTGGAGCCTGGCCCACCTGGTCGCCGCCGTCACCGGGGTGCTGCCGCCGGTCGTGCAGCACGACGAGGTCTCGGCCGAGAGCGTGCTCGCGCACTCCCATGTGCTGCTCTCGCCCGGGCCCGGGCACCCGGACGACGCACGCGACTTCTCGGTCGGCCGCGCCGTGCTGCGCGACGGTCGTCGGCCCGTCCTCGGGGTGTGCCTGGGGATGCAGGGCCTCGTGACGGCGTACGGCGGCCGGGTCGAGCAGCGCACGCCGGCGCACGGCGAGGTCAGCGCGATCACGCACGACGGCCGGGGGGTGTATGCCGGGCTGCCTCAGGGCTTCGGCGCCGTGCGCTACCACTCGCTGGCCGCCAGCGACATCCCGCCGGAGCTGGTCGTGACGGCGACCTGTGCGGCGCCCGATGGGCCGGTGGTGATGGGCGTGCGGCATCGGACGCTGCCCTTGGAGGGTGTGCAGTTCCACCCCGAGTCGATCCTCTCCGAGCACGGCGCCGACCTGGTGGCCAACTTCCTGGGCGTGGCGCGATGACGGCCCACCCGACGCAGGTGAGCGAGGCGTTCGCGGCTGTCGCCGCCGACCATCGGCGCTGCTTCTGGCTCGACGGCGGTGGCGCGCGGGAGTGGTCCGGGCGCCGCTCGGTGCTGGGTTGGCTCGCCGAGGACGACGTGTCGCTCAGCTACTCCGCCGCCCGGCGCGAGGTGCGCCGCCATGTCGGTGCGGCCTCCGAGGTGGTCGGCGAGGACGTCTTCCAGGTGCTCTCGGCCGAGCTCGCGGCCGGGTCGGCGACCGACCAGTGGTTCGGCTACCTCGGCTACGCCTGTCGTCCCGACCTGCCGGCCCGGCCCTCGGTCGACGTACCCGACGCGGTGTGGATGCGCCCGAGCCACGTGCGGCTGTTCGATCACCCGCCGGATGGCCTACCTGGCACGGGTTCCCTGATGTTGACGGGCACTGCAACCCGTGCCAACACCAGGGATACCCGGTCGGCCGGGTATCCCGACGGCGCCCCACCCCCGGCCTATCGCACCGCGTTCGACCGCGTCCAGGAGCAGCTGCGCCGGGGCAACAGCTACGAGGTCAACCTCACCGAGCGGCACGTCGTCGCCAGTGACCTCGCGCCCGCGGCGGCGTACCTGCGGCTGCGCGAGCTCAACCCCGCGCCGTATGCCGGATTCCTGCAGCACGACGTGCCGGGCGCGACCGGGTGGCTGCTCAGCTCGAGCCCGGAGCGCTACGCGCTGGTGGGCGCCGACCGCAGCATCGAGACCAAGCCGATCAAGGGCACCACCCCTCGCGGTCGCGACGAGCGGTCCGACGACGAGCTGCGCCGTCGCCTCGGGGTCGACCCGAAGTACCGCGCCGAGAACCTGATGATCGTCGACCTGCTCCGCAACGACCTGGCCGTGGTCTGCGAGCCCGGCTCGGTCGCCGTGCCGGCGCTGATGCAGGTGGAGTCCTACGAGACCGTGCACCAGCTGGTCAGCACCGTCCGGGGTCGGCTGCGCGACGACGTCGACACGGTCGGTGCGCTGCGCTCGCTCTTCCCGGCCGGCTCGATGACCGGAGCCCCCAAGCTGCGCACCATGGAGATCATCGACGCGGTCGAGGCGACGCCGCGCGGGGCGTACGCCGGTGCCTTCGGCTGGGTCTCCGCCGACGGTCGCGCCGACCTCGGGGTCGTGATCCGCTCGCTCACCACCACCGGCGACGGGACCTACCGCCTCGGCACCGGTGGCGGCATCACGGTGCTCTCCGACGTGGAGGAGGAGCACGCCGAGGCGCAGCTCAAGGCGGAGCGGTTGCTGCGCGTCTTCGAC
>WLIH01000354.1 GCA_009702305.1 Actinomycetota bacterium
CATCTGCATGGCCGTGACCGTAGGTGCGAGCACCGACACTGCGGTCGCTGTCACGGCTGGTCGTCGTCCCCGAGACGCGGCGGCTCGGTGTCCTCGTCGCGGGCTGCCTCGTCGTCTGCGTCGTCGTCGAACGACGAGAAGTCGGGCTTGGCGTGACGCTCCCGCCGTCCTGCGAGTTCGTCGCTCGCCGCGGCTCGTGCGGCGTTCATCAGGTCGGATGGATCTAGGTCCAGCGCCCCAGCGATAGCGAACAGATCCGCGACGTTGATCTCGACGCGTCTCTTCGTTCGGGGGTTGCCGGCCCCAATCCGTGAGGTGACGTACTGGGGGTTCTCGCCGAGCAAGGACGCGAGCCCACGGGCCGACAGTGAGCGGCGACCCATCTCTGCCTTGATCTCCGACACCAGCGCAGCAGAGAAGCGCTCTAGGTAGTCGCGGGACGGAACAGGAGTCATAGCGGGAGCGTGGCACGTGGATGATTTTTCGTCAATACGAGTGATGCGCTTGACAGTGGGTGACTTATCACCGCAACATCTGCCGTATGACGAATCATCCGGCCGTCGAGCAGGTCGCATCGGAGGTCCGAGCCGCGATGGCCCGCAAGCGGAAGACGGCGAACGACCTGGCGAGCGTGCTGAAGATGAGCCCGCACACCGCCGGCAGTCGCCTCAACGCGAAGGTCCCGTTCAACGTCGTCGAGATTGACGTCATCGCCCGTTGGCTCGACGTCGACCCGGCCACCCTTCTCCCGTCGATGCAGGCGCTCGCGCCGTCGAGCCCGGCCGGTGCGGCATGAGCACGCTCGCCGCGGTCGAGGCCGAGATCCGGACGATGAGGCAGGCGATCAGCAACGCCGGCACCGCGCTGGCGAACCTCCGCGCGACGTGCGCGCAGATGACGCCGCGCGAGCAGGCCGAGGCGGCCTGGTCGCCGTCGTCGCGGTTCACCGTCGACCAGCTCGAGGACCGGATCCGTATCCGTCGCGGTATGGACCCGATCCACGGGTTCGACCGCTCTGACCTTGGGGTGATCTGGTGAGGGCCCGTGACGCCGCCGGGCACCTGCACATCCTGGGCGTCGCCGATCTGGCCCGGGCGGTCGGCCGCTTCCGGCCCGGTGGCCCGACCGGCTACCGGGCGGCGACGATGCCGGACGCGCCGACCCGGGCGACCCGCACTGAGGCTGAGGACGACGAACTCGACCACCGCGGCCTGACCCGCGAGACCAGTGCACCCCAGCAGGTCGCACCGTGACCGCCGCCGAGCAGGTCGCCACGTCGTACGCGATCGCGCTCCCCGTCCTCGCCGTGATCGGCCTCACCTACCGGGCGATCACCCACCACCGCACTCACAGGACACGTCACCGCTCACGCACCGGCTGAACCCCGTTCCCCTCGGCGTTGGGGACTCCCTTCCCCCACGCCGAGGCCCCGCGAGCCGGGCCAAGCCCAGCGGCACGACCTCACCGCCCTCCCCCGAGGTCGACGGCCCGGCTCGCACCCACCACCACCCACACCCGCACGCCCCGGCACCGCACGCCGGGTCCGGCGGCGTACCCGCACGCCGCCAACCCACCACCACCGCACTGAAAGGCACCCACTGATGAAGCTCACGCTCCGGTATAGCGAGCTGCGCAAGCTCCTCGCGCCGGTCATCCCGCACGCCTCGACCGACGATAACCTTCCGGTCCTCTGCACGATCCCGGTAGCCGTGTGTGGTGACTATGTGGTCGCGCAGGCCACCAACCGCTTCACCGCCGCGTTCCAGCGCATCGTCCCGGCCACCGGCATTCCCAAGGCCGGGTTCGAGACCCGCATCCGCCGGGCCGACGCAACCCGGGCCCTGACCCTCCTGCGCCCCTCGCGAGGCTCCGACCCCGAAATCGTGTGGAGCGTCGACCACGTCGGCCGGATGCGGTTCAAGGCGGCAGAGGGCGGACTCGCGATCGGCCTCGCTGAGATCGACCTGACGATGGTCGCCCCCACGATCAGCGGCGGCGAGACCGACAACTACCCGAATCTGTCGAAGCTGCTGCCCACCACGTTCGACGACGCGTGCCCCGAGGCCGGGTTCAACATCGAGTACCTCGGCTACTTCCGTACCGCGCTCGACGCGAACTTCCTGAGCGGCGCCCGCTACCAGGGTCTGCAGATCCGCATGGGTGCGAAGAACAAGCCACTGATCGTGGCCGCCGGCCCCGACTTCATCGGCGTCATCATGCCCCGCAGGCCCACCGACGATCGGTCTGGCCGAGACCTGCCTGGCGTGCCCGAGTTCGTCAACGGCTGGGCCAACACCATCCCGGTCGTCACGTACGCCGCCCCGCCCGCCGAGGTGGGCGTGTGATGGCCACCGAGACCCCGAACCCCGACCACGACCTGTTCACAGGTGTCGACGAGGCCACGGGTGTGGAGTACCTCCTCCGCGTCTACTCCGACGGTTCCCGGGAGATCGCGGTCCGTGCCGAGCCGGGCGGCGCGTGGTCGCCCTCGGTCCCGATCGGGCCCGCCGCGGTGAACCCTCACGCGTGGGGGGTCACAGCGGTGTACGCCGGGACCGACACCACGACCGGGATGGAGTACCGGCTCACCACGCACGCCTCGTCCGCACCGTTCCGCCGCGTCATCGAGGTCCGCCCGGCCGGGGACATCTTCTTCTCCGATCCGGTCGCGCTGACCGAGGCGGTGCCGTTCTGATGGCCGTCGCGTACATCCTCGCGATCGTCCTCGGCGCGGTCGCGGTGATCGCCGTCCTGCAGGCCGTCGCGCTGTCCAGTCAGAACGATCACCTCCGCGACCGCCTCGGCACCGCCCGAGCCCGCCGCAGTCGCGGGGCCTCCGATCTCGATGTCGACCCGTGGCATCACGTCACGATCCAGCTCGACGCGTACGGCACCCACGTGCGGTTCCACTGCACCGCCCCGGACGGCGCGGTGTGCCGCGAGGAGTTCGCCTGCTGGCTCGACCTCAACACCTCCTGCGACGTCGGCGCAGCGTTCCACCACGAGTCCTGCCCAAGACTCCGGGTGCCCTACGACGGCTGCACCGTGAAGGAGTGGGTCGACCTCGACCCCGACGTCATGGGCTACGGGCTCCTCCGGTTCCCCGTCGCCACCGAACCCTCCGGCAGCAGCGGCGAAGGGTTCGTCTTCCTCCCCAGGCACCCGGTCACCGTGATCGACGAACCGACAGGGGTCGGCCAGTGACCGCGGGCGTCGGCTACCGCGGGTCCCCGATCGGCGGCGACCCGGCCGAGATGGCGCTCCGTGCCGTCGAGGACGCCGTCCGCGCCGCCATGGCCTCCCACCACACCCCCGCCATACCCATCCGTCCACGCGACGTCCTCGCCCGGGTCGCCAACGGCCTCACCGGGCAGTCAGGCGGCCACATCGAACGCGCCGCGACCACCGCCATGGCCGCCGCGTTCGACGACGTCCTGATGACCCCGCTCGACGACCTTAAGGCCGCCGAGTCAGCCCGCTGGGCCGCGCAAGTCGAAGCCCGCGCCGCCGCCCGCACGACCACACCGCCGGCCACCGACACCAGAGAGGACACCACCCCATGAGCGCCGCCACCTACCGCCAACGCCTCCGCACCAACGCCGCCATGGCCCTCACCGAACACGCCACCGTCACCGACCTCATCGCCGACGTCCTCGCCATCACCCGCCACGGCACCCGGCCCGGCATCTACGACCACGCCGACGCCCACGAGCTGGTCGACCTCGCCACCGCCCTCCTCGCCACCCGCACCCCCGAAACCATCACCGACACCACCGCACCCACCGGCCCGGTGATCACATGAACGCCGCCCGCGCCATCCGCCTCGACATCGAGACCACCACCTACACCCGGCCCACCTGGGACCGAGTCGACGACGCCACCGCCGGACTCCTCGCGTTCGTCTCCTTCGGCCCCAGCGAGCAGTGGGACGCGTTCCTCGGCGCCGTCCGCGCC
>WLIH01000355.1 GCA_009702305.1 Actinomycetota bacterium
TCGCGGGATCGGCACCGGCGAGGGCTGCGCCGACGTGCAGCGGCCGCTCGACGGAGTACTTCGCGGACTTGTAGCGCAGCACCGTCATCGCGGCGTCGACGTCGGCGCGACCACGCGCCTGCACCGACACGTCGAGGAACTGTCCGGCGATCACCTCCGTGCGGCACTCGTCGAAGACCTCGAGGGCCGGCCCGACCTGCTCCCACGGCAAACCGCAGCGGCGCAGGAGCTCGTCGGACCAGCCGAGCAGCAGGTCGCCGAGCAGGATGGCCGCGGCGGCGCCGTACTGCGCGGGGTCGCCGCGCCACCGGTCGCCCCGGTGCTCGGCGGCGAAGCCGCGGTGGGCGGTCGGGCGGCCGCGCCGGGTGTCGCTGGCATCCATCAGGTCGTCGTGGACCAGGGCGCTGGCGTGCAGCAGCTCGAGCGCGGCACAGGCCCGGACCAGGGCAGGCACGTCCGAGGGTGCCGGGTCGACCGCGAGGTAGCCCCAGTAGCAGAACGACGCCCGGAAACGCTTGCCGCCGGCCACGAGAGCGCGGGCCTCGGCGAGCAGCCGCGCCGCGTCGGGACCCAGCGGCTCGAGCCGGAGTGCCTGGCGGTCCAGGAAGGCCTCGAGCTCGGCCTGCACCTGGTCGCGGAAGTCCGCACCGTCCCAGCCCGCGGGCTCCGTCGCCGTCACCCGGCCGAGAGTAGTGGGGTCTGGTGGTGCCACCGACGACGGTCGCCCGGGCGTGGACACGATGCGGGGATAGGGGTGGTGCCTCCTTAGACTTCGACCCATGACCATCGGCCTCGGACGTTCGCTCGCCGACCTGATCGCCGCGGGGCAGAGGTCGTTCTCGTTCGAGTTCTTCCCGCCTCGCGACGAGGCCGGGGAGGAGCAGCTGTGGCGCGCCGTGCGCGCGCTGGAGCCCTATCGCCCGACGTTCGTCTCGGTGACCTACGGGGCCGGCGGCAGCAGCCGCGGCACGACCGTGCGCGTCACCGGGCGGATCGCGCGCGAGACCAGCCTGCTGCCGATGGCCCACCTGACCTGCGTCGGGCACACACGCGAGGAGCTGGAGTCGATCCTCGACGAGTACGCCGCCGCAGGGGTGCGCCACGTGATGGCGCTGCGCGGCGACCCGAGCGACGGTCCGCGCGCGGAGTGGACCCCGACCGAGGGCGGCTTCACCTACGCCAGCGAGCTCGTGGAGCTGGCAGCGGCGCGGGGCGACTTCCGGATCGGGGTGGCGGCCTTCCCGGAGCGGCACCCGTCGTCGCCGTCCCTCGACCACGACGCCGACGTGCTGGTCGCCAAGGCGGCTGCGGGTGCGGAGTTCGCCGTGACCCAGATGTTCTTCCGGGCCTCGGACTACTTCGACCTCGTCGAGCGGGTGCGCGAGCGTGGGGCCGATCTGCCGATCCTGCCGGGGATCATGCCGATCCTGAACCTCGACGGCATCCGCCGCCAGGGCGAGCTCATCGGCACCGACGTGCCCGAGGAGATCGTCGCGCGGATCAGCGCCCACCAGGGCGACCCGGCGCGGATGCGGGCCGAGGGCATCGCGATCGCGGCCGAGCTCTGCGAGGAGCTGCTGGCCGGAGGGGCGCCGGGCCTGCACTTCTACACGCTCAACTTCTCCCGCGCGACGCTGGAGATCTTCGAGAAGCTCAACGTCACCGTCTGAGCGTCTCGCTCAGGCGGGCCCGATCTCCTGGGCGACCAGGGCGGCCGAGAGCCCGACGAACGGCAGCCCGCTGCCCGGGGTCGCGTGGGCGCCTGCGGCGTAGACGCCGCTCACCGGCGTCCGCGGACCGAGGCGTCGGCGCACGGTCGCGCGGCCCTGCCACAGCACACCGAGGGGCGATCCACCCCACTGCTCGACCAGGTCGCGCGGCGTCAGGTCGACGCGCGTGACGACCTTGCTGCGCACGTCGATGCGGTGTCGCGCGAGCGCGCGGAGCATGTCCTCGGCGAGCCGTCCACGTCCGAGGACGCTCCACGACTGGTGTCCGTCGGGCGCCGTGCCGTTGCGGCGGACGACGATCATCGGATCGCCGTGCAGGACCACCTCGTCGGCCAGGGCCGGCAGCGGGTCGGCCGGGTCGTCGCGCAGCCCGACATGGCACACGGTCGAGGGCAGGGCCGGCATCGTGCGCTCGACGTACGACGCCAGGGCGGGCAGCCGGCGCGGGTCGATCGCGCAGACGACGACGTCGGCGTCGAAGTCGCCGCTCGCCGTGGAGACCGCGACCACGCGTCCCTCCCGCAGGACCAGGTCCGTGGCCGGGGTGCCGGTGCGGACCTCGACCTTGCGGGTGGCCAGGCGCTGGCCGAGCGTGTCCGCGAGCCCGGCCATCCCACCCGGCACGGTCCAGGCGCCGAAGCGCTGCTCGAGGTAGGCGTGCAGCCCCGCCCAGGCCGGCACGTTGCGGGGGTCGTGGCCGTCGACCACGAACGGGTGGGCGGCGACCAGGCGCGCGCGCTCGTCCTTGAACGTCTTGCGCAGCCGCTTGTGCAGCACCTCGCGCGACTCGAGGCGGGCCGCGACGTCGCGCGGCAGTGCGTCGGGGCGCCACGGCACCTCGAAGTAGTGGCGGCGCAGCACCTCCCAGTCGTCGGCGAAGGAGTCGACGTACGCCGCCCACTGCTCGCCGAGCCGGTCGCGCGGTGAGCCGGCCAGCTCGTCGAAGGCGGCGATCTGTGCGGCCCGGGAGCCGCCGGGGAGGCGCAGCACGCTGTCGTCCTCGAAGCGGTGCTCGCGCACCAGCTCGAGCGGCTCGAGCTCGAGCTCGCGCTCGACCGGCCGCCCGGTCTTGCGGAAGAGGTCGCGGATGACGGCCGGCAGCAGGGTGGCCGTCGGCCCGCCGTCCCAGGCGAAGCCGTCCTGCGTGATCGGAGCCAGCGCGCCTCCGAGGTGGTCGCCGGCCTCGAGGAGGGTGACCTCGTGCCCGAGCTTGGCCAGCCGTGCCGCGGAGGCCAGACCTCCGAAGCCACCTCCGACCACCACCACCCGCGCCATGGGCCGACCCTAGTCGGGGCTCAGGCTCCGGGAGCGGCGGGCTGTCCGCGGGTGCGCCAGCGCCGCCAGCCGCGGCGCACCAGCCGTGCCGCCAGGTAGAGCACGACCAGCCCGACGAGCAGCAGGGCGCCGGCCACCCCCGCCGCGGCGCGCGGGTGGTCGAGCGCGAGCCAGACCACCGCGAGGACGGCGACGTCCTCGGTGAGACTGGCCGCGAGGTTGGTCACCGGCTCGGGGGAGGAGTTGATGGCCAGCCGCCCACCGGCCTTGACCAGGTGGGAGGCCAACGCGGTGGTCCCGCCCACGACGCCGAGCACGGCCTGGTCGAGGGTGTCGGCGTCGCCGGCGAGCAGCACGCCGACCACCGCGCCGGCCGTGGGGCGGATGAGCGTCGAGACGACGTCCCACATCGAGTCGACGTAGGGGATCTTGTCGGCCACGAACTCCAGGGCGTAGAGCAGCGCGGCCGCGGCGAGCACGTCCCAGCGCCCGAGCACGTCGGGCACGTCGGCGAAGCCCCCGACCCGATCAGCGACGCCGAGCACGAGCACCACGAGGTAGGCGTTGACACCGCTGGCCCAGCCGCTGGAGAAGGTGAGGGCGAGGGCCTCCATCAGCTGCGCCCCGTCGCGATCACCCGGACGAGCGACACCTCGTCACGACCCAGGACGGTGGTGCGTGACGTCGAGCACGCGGGGTTGAGCCAGGTCTCGATCACTCGACGTCGACCTCCGTGGCTCCGGTCATCGCGACCAGCTCGTCGTACGTCGTGGAGTAGACCGCCGCCGGGTGGCCCGCCGCGGCCCAGACCACCGGGTGGCGGCGCAGCCACGGGTCGACGTACGTCGGCACGGGTGCCGGGTGGGCCAGGGGCGACACGCCCCCGATCACCTGCCCGGTGTGCTCGCGCACGAACGCCGGCGTCGCGCGGGCCA
>WLIH01000356.1 GCA_009702305.1 Actinomycetota bacterium
CATCGGGCGGTCCTCGCCCCTACGGTGGCGACATGGCCCGCTGCGATCTCGTCCTCCCGTGCAAGGACGAGGGTCCTGCGCTGGCGGCACTGCTGCCGCGGATCCCGGCCGACTTCGACGTCATCGTCGTCGACAACAACTCCGTCGACGACACCGCCGCGGTGGCTGCCCGCCTGGGTGCCCGGGTGGTGCGGGAGACCGTGCCGGGCTACGGCGCCGCCGTGCACGCCGGGCTGATGGCCGCGACCCACGACCTCGTCGCGTTCATGGACGGCGACGGCAGCTTCGACCCCGACGAGCTGCTGCCGCTGGTCGACGACGTCGCCTCGGGTCGAGCCGACGTCGCGGTCGGTCGCCGACGACCCGTCTCCGCGCGGGTGTGGCCCTGGCACGCCCGGCTCGGCAACGCGCTGATCGTCGCGTGGCTGCGCCGCCGGATCAGGATGGACGCCCACGACATCGCCCCGATGCGCGTCGCCCGCCGAGCGGCGCTCATCGAGCTCGACGTGCGCGACCGGCGCTTCGGCTACCCCGTCGAGCTGCTGCAGAAGCTCACCGTCGCCGGCTGGCGGGTCGCCGAGCACGACGTCACCTACCACCCCCGCGCCGAGGGCACCCGGTCCAAGGTCTCCGGCTCCGTGAGCGGCACGATCCGCACCGCCCAGGACTTCTGGAAGGTGCTCTCGTGACCGCGCGCGTGCTCCTGGTGGCGAAGGCTCCCGTGCCCGGACGGGTGAAGACCCGGCTCGGCGCCGGTGTCGGTCTCGACCTCGCAGCCGAGCTGGCTGCCGCCGCCCTCCTCGACACCCTGGCGGCCTGCGTCGACGCGGTCGGACCCGCACGCTGCCACCTCTCGCTCGACGGCGACCTGGACGAGGCACTCGAGGCCGAGGCGATCCGCCGCCTCCTCGGCGGCTGGAGCGTCACCCCCCAACGCGGCGACGGCTTCGGCGAGCGGCTCGCCCACGCCCACGCCGACTGCGGGCCCGGCCCGATCGTGCAGATCGGCATGGACACCCCCCAGGTCGGTCCCGGCCACCTCCTCGACGTCGCGGCCGCGCTGACGGCGTACGACGGTGTGCTCGGTCCGGCCGAGGACGGCGGCTGGTGGGTGCTCGGGCTGCGCGACCCGCTCGCCGCCGACGCGCTGCGCGGCGTCGCGATGTCGACCCCGTCGACGTACGCCGACACCCGGGCGGCGCTGACCGGGCGCGGACTGCGGGTCGCCGACGCCGTGACGCTGCGTGACGTCGACACGGCCGGCGATGCCGGCGTGGTCGCTGCTGAGGCCCCGCACACCCTCTTCGCCCGACGCTGGCAGGCAGTGGCGGCGCGATGAGCCTGCGCGAGGAGTCCTTCTCCACCGTCTTCTCCCACGCCCTGCGCGGTGAGCCGTGCCGGGTGGTCGGTCTCGACTCGGTGCCCTCGCCCCTGCCGATGGCGGACTGGATCCGTGAGCCCGACCTGGCCGACCACGAGCTCGTCTCCCTGTGCGACGGACCGACGATCGACATCGGCTGCGGGCCGGGCCGGCTGGCGGCGACCCTCGCGTCGCGCGGGCACATCGTGCTCGGCATCGACATCGTCCACGAGGCCGTCCACCAGACCCGCGAGCGCGGCGTCGCCGCGCTGCGGCGCGACGTCTGGGACACCCTGCCCGGCGAGGGACGCTGGGCCACCGCGCTGCTCGCCGACGGCAACGTCGGCATCGGCGGAGACCCGGTCGCCCTGCTGCGCCGTGCCCGCGAGGTCCTGGATCCACGGGGGCGTGTGGTCGTCGAGGTCGCGCCCCCCGGGGTGCCGCACGCCGTGCGCTGGGCCACGATCGAGTGCGCCGACGCGCGCAGCAAGCCGTTTCGCTGGGCCGTGCTCGGGGTCGACGATGTCGCCCGCGTCGCGGCCGAGGCCGGGCTGGTGGCCGGCGAGCCTCGCCGGTTGAGCGATCCAGACCGCTGGTGTGTCGTCCTTGAGGAGCCCTCATGATCACCCGACCCTCCCCACCGCAGGAGTCCGACTTCACCTCGCGGCTGCGCAGCCCGGCCGTCGCGGCCCGGGTCGGCACCTGGCTGGGCGTCTGCTTCGGCATCGCGTTCGTGACCGGGCTGATCAGCCACTACGCCCAGAACCACTCCCAGCCGATCCCCTTCCCGACCAGCCCCTCCTGGGGCTACCGCCTCACCCAGGGCCTGCACATCGTCACCGGCACGGCCTCGATCCCGCTGCTGCTCGTCAAGCTCTGGACCGTCTTCCCGAAGCTGTTCGCCCGTCCTCCCCGTGGCATGCGCAAGCTCGCGATCGAGGGCCTCGAGCGCGCCTCGATCGGCGTCTTGGTCGCGGCTGCGATATTCCAGCTCGCCTCGGGTCTGCTCAATACGGCCCAGTGGTATCCCTGGTCCTACTCCTTCCGCACCACCCACTACGCCATGGGCTGGATCGCCATCGGCGCACTCGTCGTGCACATCGCAGTCAAGCTGCCGATCATCCGGGGAGTGTGGACCAACGATGTCGACGACACGACCTACGACCGTCCCGAGGCAACGGCGCCCGGTGCCGTCTCGAGGCGCGGCCTGCTCCGCACCACGTGGGTCGCGACCGGCGTGGCCGTGATCGCGACTGCCGGCAGCACGGTGCCGTGGCTGCGCTCGATCTCGTTCTTCTCGGTCCGCGACGGTGAGGGGCCGCAGGGCGTGCCGATCAACAAGACCGCTGCCGCGGCCCGGATCACCGAGGACATGGTCGGCGCCGACTACCGCCTCACGATGGTCAACGGCGAGACCCAGTCCTCGCTGACGCTCGACGACCTCCGTGCGATGACCCAGCGCACCGAGTCGCTCCCGATCGCGTGCGTCGAGGGCTGGAGTGCGGGCGCCACCTGGAGCGGCGTGCGCCTGCGCGACCTGCTCGACCTGGTCGGCGCGCCGCCCGACAGCGAGGTCGTGGTGACCAGCCTGCAGCCGTCGGGGCCCTATCGGGCCACCCTCCTGCAGGGCAACTTCAGCGACGACGACCGCACCCTGATCGCGACCAGGCTCAACGGCGAGGTGCTGGTGCCCGACCACGGCTACCCGTGCCGTCTGATCGCGCCGAACCGTCCGGGTGTCCTGCAGACCAAGTGGGTCACCCGGATCGAGGTGTCGACGTGAGGGCGCGTCTGGCGATCGGTGCGCTTGGCGTGCTGCTCGGGCTCTTCGGTGCCCGGACGCTCTGGACCCGACAGGACACCGACCAGCTGACGAACGCCGGCCTGTGGCTGGTCGGCGGGGTCGTGCTGCACGACCTCGTGCTGGCGCCGGTCGTGCTGCTGCTCGTCGTGGTCGTCGCGCGGCTGCTCCCGACGGCGTACCGCGCTCCGGCGGTCGTCGCCCTCGTGGTGCTCGGCACCCTCACCATCGTCGCCGTGCCCATGCTCAGCGGGCAGGGTGTGCGGCCCGACAACCCGACCCTGCTCCCGCGCGACTACCGCACGACCTGGCTCGTCCTGGTCGCCGTCGTGGTGGTCCTGGTCGTCGTCGCCGGCCTGCTGCGTTCGCGCCGAAGCAGCGTCGAGCACACCGAGGAGACCGGGTAGATGTCGCGGGTCCTGGTCGTCGACGACGACCCCACCGTGCGCGAGGTCGTCGTGTCCTACCTGCGCGCCCACGACCACGAGGTGCTCGAGGCGGCCGACGGTGAGCGTGCCCTGGAGCTGATGGGCACCGACCCGGCCGACCTCGTCGTGCTCGACCTGATGCTCCCGGGCATCGACGGTCTCGAGGTGCTGCGCCGGCTGCGCGAGACCCTCGACGTGCCGGTGGTGCTGCTCACCGCGCTCGGCAGCGAGGGCGACCGGGTCGCGGGTCTCGAGCTCGGTGCCGACGACTACGTGAGCAAGCCGTTCAGCCCGCGCGAGCTGGCCCTGCGGGTCGACTCGGTGCTGCGACGCACGGGGGACAGCAG
>WLIH01000357.1 GCA_009702305.1 Actinomycetota bacterium
CAGCGAGCAGCTCGGCGATGTCGGCGGCGCAGTCGGCCGCGATATGGGCGCGTGCAGCGGCGGCCGCGATGTCGCCCGAGCGGGTCAGTCGGAAGCCGGTGCGCGACACCTGACGGATCCGGAACGGCGAGGGGTGCGGGGCGCCGAGCAGCCGGTTGCCCCGGTGGTGGGCGTCGACGTCGCGGACCACGATCGCCTCGTCGCCGAGCGCGGCGCCGCGCAGCACGACCTGGAGCCGCCGGACCAGCTCGGCGTCGCTGCGCCAGTTGGTGCCGAGGGTGGCCCGCGTCGTGGCCTCGCGCGCAGCGGCGAGGTAGGTGGTGACATCGCCGCCCCGGAAGCCGTAGATCGCCTGCTTGGGGTCGCCGATCAGCACCATCGTCGCGTGCCCGTGGAAGGCGCGCCGCAGCACGTCCCACTGGGTCGGGTCGGTGTCTTGGAACTCGTCGACGAGCACGATGCGCCAGCGCCCGCGCATCCGCTGTCGGGCCGGGGCGTCGTCCGCCTCGAGCGCGTCGGCGAGCCGCACCAGCAGGTCGTCGTAGCCCAGGATGCCGAGGCGCCGCTTGCGCCGGTCGACCTCGTCGCGCACCGCCTGAGCGAAGGCCACCCGGGAGCCGGGACCGCCGTCGGCCGGCTCATCGGCGGCGGCCGGAGCCAGGGCGGACTGGCGGTCGCCGATCGCCGCCCGCGCCAGGGCGAGCGCGCCGGCCCGGTCGAACGGCAGCCGACCCTGCTGGTGCCCGAACGTGCGCAGGTAGACGTCGTCGACGACCTCGACGACCAGGTCGTCGAGCGACTCCACGAGCCGGGTGCCGGCGTCGGTGTCGCCGGCGACGCCGAGCGAGCGGAGCACCAGCTGGCAGAACTGGTGGGTGGTCGCGATGGTGGCGGCGTCGAAGGAGGCCAGGGCGTCACGCATCCGTCGGCGACGCAGGTCGAGCTCGGCCGGATCGCCGTCGAGGAGGAGAGCCAGCAGGGCGTTGTCGGGATCGGCGAGCGACGGATCCGTGAGCACCCGCTCCGCCTCGACGAGCTGCTCGCGCACCCGCTCGCGCAGCTCCTGGCTCGCCGCCCGGCCGAAGGTGATGACGAGCATCTCGTCGAGTCGCACGCCGTCGGCGACGTAGCGGGTCACCAGGGCGCCGACGGTGAACGTCTTGCCGGTGCCGGCGCTGGCCTCGAGGAGCGTCGTGCCGCTGGGCAGCGGACCGGTCAGATCGAAGGTCCCCACCTCGGAGTCTGTCTCGCCCATGCTCACCAGCTCCCCTGCTCGGCGGCGATCAGGGGGCTCCAGACCCGCTGGGAGAGGGCACCGAAGCGGGTCGTCTCGCCGGCGTGCTCCTCGCCGGGTCCGGGCTGCTCGTCGAGGCCGGGCAGCCGCTTGTCGGGCCAGAGCCGGAGGTGGGCCGGGTCGGAGCACTCACCCGGGAACCGACCGTCCTCCCAGTCCCACCGGACCTTGTCGAGCGCCTGCTCGACCGGGGCGTGCGTACGCCGGGCGCGGGCGTAGGCCAGCGACGACTTCAGGGGCAGCGGCAGTGGAGCGGCCAGCCCGATCTCGCGCAGCGCGACCAGGTCGCGCAGCAGCGCGGGCGCGCGGTGGTCGAGAGGTCCGAGCTGCGACGAGGCGAGCGCTGCACCACCTCTGCTGCTGGTCGGTCGCCCGATCGCATGGGCGCTCCAGGCCCGGTCGTCGTCGGTGGCGGCGAGCGCCAGCAGCTGGACCCACGCCTCCATCCGGTGGCTCGCGCCGAGGCGGGAGTAGTGCACCGGCACCAGCCGATCGCCGTACACCTGGGCGACGGTGCCGCGCAGGCGTCGACCGTCACCGAGGTCGACGTCCACCTCGACGGCGCGCGGCTCGAGGGTGCGCATCCGCCGCCCCTCGACGGCGAGCGGCTCGGCCCGCCGGAGCAGGTCGCCGAGCACGCGCCAGCCGAGCCACTTGGGCGGCAGCACGCCCCGGCGCCACTCCTGCTCGCGGGCGTGCTCGACCGACATGCCGCCCAGCAGGTCGCGCAGCACCCGATCGCCGACGGACCACTGCGCGAGCTGGTCGATCTCGACGGGCATGCCGTCCTCGATCGGGTCGTCCTCGTCGGCGAGCGCGAGGTCGAGGCGCTGACGCAGGAAGGCACGCGCCGGGGCCTTGAAGAAGCGGACCAGGTCGTCGAGCGACACGTCGCCCGCGGTCCTGGCGGGCAGCGGCTCGTCGAGCAGCCGGGGCGTGACCACGCGGGCACCGGCCGCGGCCCGGGCGCCGGAGAGCGCCGCGCGGTCGAACGAGAAGGCCTCCTCGACACCCAGCGCACCGGGGGTGAGGTTGCGTGCGTCGAAGGGCTGCAGCGGGTGGTGGACGACGAGCCGATCGGCGACCGGCGCGGCGGCGGTGCGGTCGAGCGCGTCGAGCAGCTCGCCGAGGGGTACGGCGGGTGGCCGGCGGGCGCCGGAGTACTCGTCGGCGCCGGTGTAGGTGACCACCAGGGTCTCGGTGGCGGCCAGCACCGCGTCGAGCATCAGCTGGCGGTCCTCGCTGCGCGGGTCGCGCTCGCCGGTGACCGGGTCGCGCGCCAGCACGTCGTCGCCGTCGGGAGCGCCCCCGCGGGGGAAGACGCCGTCGTCGAGCCCGAGCAGGCACACGACCCGGTGCGGGACCGAGCGCATCGGCACCATCGTGCAGACGGTGAGGGTGCCGGTGCGGAAGTTGGCGCGCGTGGGTCGACCGGCGAGGCGGTCGTCGAGCAGCGCCCGCACGTCGGGCAGCCGGAGGCGACTCACGCCGAGGCCGCGCGCCGACTCGCGCACCCGCGCGAGCTCGGCCTGCACCTGGGCGCTCTGCCAGGCGTCGGCGCCCGCCACGGCGGTGAGCGACCCGAGACCGTCGACCACGGTGTCGAGCCAGTGCTCGAGCGGGTGGGCGCCGACGAGGGCGTCGGTCACGCGACGCAGCCGGGCGACGAACTCGGCGAGCCGACCGACCAGGTCGATCTGACCGCTGCCCACGTCGTCGAGGGGCAGGGTGCGGTCGAGCCAGGTCGCGGAGTCGTCGGACATCGCGACGCCGGTGAGCAGCCGGTCGAGCCCGAACTGCCAGGTGTTGGAGACGTAGTCGGCCAGCCCGAAGTCCGCACGGTGCTCGGCGTCGAAGGCCCAGCGCACACCCGACTCGCGCACCCACACGGCGAGCTGCTGGAGCTCGTCGTCGCCGAAGCCGAAGCGTCGTCGCACCGGCTCGGCGTGCGCCAGGTCGAGCACCTGGCTGGCTCCGGCTCGCCCACCGGCCAGCTCCAGCAGCGCGGTCGCGACCGCGAGCAGGGGGTTGGTCTGGGTCAGCGACCGGTCAGCGAGGCGCACCCGGAGCTGGTGGGCCGGGTGCCCCTGGTCGCGCACGACGTCGGCGAGCCCGAATCCGGCCGAGATCAGCGGCGCATAGGTCTCGATGTCAGGACACATCACCAGCAGGTCGCGCGGCTCGAGCGTGGGGTCGGCGGCCAGCAGTCCCAGCAGCACCTCGCGCAGCACGTCGACCTGACGGCCGGTGCCGTGACAGGCGTGCACCTGCACCGAGCGGTCGCTCCGCTCCCAGGTGCGCGAGGCTCGCGCGGCCTGGTCGGGCTCGGCGTTGGCGCGCAGGTCGGACTGCAGCCACCCCAGCAGGGAGTCGGGCGCCGCCGGCTCGGGCGGCACCGGCACGTCGAGCACCTCGACGGCGCCGAGGGTGCGCTGCAGCTCGCGGGAGTCGCGCCCCAACGACGAGAGGAGCGGGTGCCCGACGTGCTGATGGCTGGCGTCGTCGACGCGGCGCACGGGCGGGCCGACCTCGCGCAACGAGCGCCACAACGCATCGGAGGGGTGCGGCACCCACAGGTGCACCTCGCGGTGCTCGCCGAGGGCGGACAGCA
>WLIH01000358.1 GCA_009702305.1 Actinomycetota bacterium
CCGTCGAGGTCCACGTCGCCAACCTGCGTCGCAAGATCGGCGACGACAGCGGCAGCCCACGCTTCATCGAGACGGTCCGAGGCGTCGGCTATCGACTCGCCGATCCGATGTGACCTCGGTCGGCGTCAGTTCGAGTTGATCGGGATCTTCGCAGCCACCGTCGGCTTGTCCGACTCGAAGATGGCGATCGGCACGCTCTGCTTGATCTTCATCGAGTAGAACTTGCCGCTGCCGGCGAAGGTCTCGGCCCAGACCGTGGCGACGAAGGTCAGGTCGATCCCGCGGGTGTCGAGCGAGGTCGGTTTGATCTTCTGGTTGCGCAGCTCGAGCGAGCCCTTGGGCGAGGTGATGAGCATGCCGTACTTCGTCGAGAGCGGCTCGGGGTCGAAGGTGACGTCCTTGGCCACGGCGTCGAGCGTGTAGGGGTGCTGGGTCTTGCCGCCATCGACGGTCATCGTCGTCGACGTGACCTCGATGGTGTCGAGGTAGACCTTGCGCTTGGTCGCGAACGGCGCCCGCAGGCCCTGCTTGAGGTCGTAGGCCTGGAGGGTGAAGGTGAAGTACTTGTTACCCAGCGGATACCACTCGTTGGTGCGCGGCGTCGACTTCGTCGGGTAGATCGTATAGACGAAGTCGAGCTGGCTGCGGTCGATGTGGGACTGGAAGGTGCCGTCGCGGGTGAACTGCGAGTTGTAGACCTCCGCCGCCGCCGACGCGCTGGGCGAGGGGGCCGGGGTGCCGCTCGGGGCATCGTCCTTCTCGAGCAGCGAGCAGCTCGACAAAGCCAGGCTCGCGGCGAGCGCGACCGTGACCAGCGCAGTGCGACCGCTTCGTCGCGACGCGTGCCTCATGCCTTGTACCCCCGGTAGCGCTTGCTGCCCTTGATGATCATCCACGCAGTCTGCAACACCGTGATGACCCCCAGGATCGGCCACCCCACGGCCAACATGTCGGAGCGAGTCTGGATCGGGATCTGCACCCAGGCGACCGCCGAGACCAGGAAGAAGAGACCCAGGGCCGCAAACGGGTACAGCCACGCGATGCCCTTGCCACGCTCGGCCTTGGCCTGCGCCGCCCAGTTGTCGGACTGTTGGCGGCTGAAGAACTTCAGCCAGGCCCGGACGAAGTGACCCATCCGGATCCACATGTACATCTCGGCCGGCGCCAGCAGCATGGCGAAGAGATAGTCCCGCCTGTTGGCGAAGGCCATCGAGCGCGCGACCCGGTAGTTGAGCAGCACCGCGGAGAGTGGCGGCAGCAGCCACCACGGGCTGAAGACGAAGGCCGAGATGTTCAGCGAACCGGCCAGCAGCAGCACGAACATCAGTCGCGTGACGATGTTGATGACCATCGACATGTGCTCGAACCACCGCAGGCGCAGGTTCGGGTGCAGCGGTTGGCCACGCGTGTCGCCGCGCTGGCCGGGCCACATCAGGTCGATGGCGCCGAAGTTCCACTTCACCTGCTGTGCGTCCAGGGAGCGCAGCGTGGTCATGCCGCCGACGTGGGCGCGGGCCTGGGCGCTGATCTTGGTGAGGTAGCCCGCGCTCTTGATCTGCAGCGAGAGCAGGGAGTCCTCGACCTCGGAGTCGCTGACCCACGGCGTGCGCTGGTGGCTGTCGCGCAGCACCTCGCGCAGCGCCTGGGTCGAGAAGATGGAGAACTGCCCACCGAGCACCGCCATGTTGCGGCCCTTGAGCAGGTTCTGCATGTTGAACGCCGAGAACTGCGCGCGCTGGCCGGCGATGAGGAACTTCTCGACCGGCTTGTCGAGGGCGCTGTCGTCGATCGAGTAGATCGCGGAGATGCCGCCGATCCGATCGTCGCTGGAGATCTCGTCGACGAGGTGCTCGATCGCGTCCGGCTCCGGGGTGGTGTCGCCGTCGACCCCGAGGAGGTAGTCCATGTGCTCGACCAGCGAGTAGCCGTAGTTGAGGGCGCCGACCTTCTTGTCGGGGTTCTTCCCGATGTCGTGGACGTAGATGATCGTGCTCTGCTCACCCTGGGGTGTCATGCGCGTGTGCGGGCCGGCGTAGTGACCGGCGATCTCGACCGAGTCGTCGCTGGTGTTGTTGACGATCAGGTGGATCACGTCGGGCAGGCGGGTCTGCTGCAGCAACGAGTCGAGCACCCCCGCGATCGTCTCGGCCTCGTTGTAGGCCGGGATCACACAACCCACGGTCGGGCGGTAGGTCGGGATGCTCTCGACCGCGTCGAGGAAGGTGTCGGCGTACGCCGCCAGGCCCGGGTCGGGGCGCTGCACGTAGCCGCCGCTGTGCTGATTGGCGAAGCCGGGCTCGGTGAGCTGCGGGCGTCCATCCTGCCCGAAGTGGTCCGTCACGCCTGTCTCCCTCGATCTGGCTCGCTGTGAGGCCCTGGTCGGGCCCCGCTGCTCACCAGTGTGGCGAACTCACCTCAAGAGTGCTCACGCCGAACCCGAAATATTGGCTCTGGATTGCCTCAAGGCCCTGGATGGGGCTCAGATCCGGCCCCGGACCGCCGTCACCGGGGCAAGGAGCTGCTGCGCCAGCCGCCGGGGCCTGGCGACACCGTGCCGCGGTGCCTCCGCGCCGGCACCGACCACTCCGGCGTACGACGCGGTGCCGGCGCCGCCTCGGCGCCCAGGCTCGCGAAGACCGCCACCACCGCTGCGATCTCCTCCGGCGTCGCGTCGGCGTCGACGATCTGCAGGAGGGGCTTCTGGTCCTCGGTCATCTTCTCGCTCCTGTCACAGCGGGATGTTGCCGTGCTTCTTCGCGGGCAGGATCTCTCGCTTGGAGCGCAGCAGGCGCAGCGCCCGGACGATCTCGACGCGGGTCTCGTGCGGGGTGATGACGGCGTCGATGTAGCCGCGCTCGGCCGCGATGTAGGGGTTGGCCAGGGTGGTGTCGTACTCGTCGATGAGCTCGGCACGCCGCGCCTCGACGTCGCCACCGTCGGCGGCGACCTGGGCCAGCTCCTTGCGGTGCACGATGTTGGCGGCGCCCTGAGCGCCCATGACCGCGATCTGGGCGGTCGGCCACGCGAGGTTGATGTCCGCGCCGAGGTGCTTGGAGCCCATCACGTCGTACGCGCCGCCGTAGGCCTTGCGGGTGATGATCGTGATCAGCGGGACCGTGGCTTCGGAGTAGGCGTAGATCAGCTTCGCGCCGCGGCGGATGATGCCGTTCCACTCCTGGTCGGTGCCCGGCAGGAAGCCCGGCACGTCGACGAAGGTCAGCACCGGGATGTTGAAGGCGTCGCAGAAGCGCACGAAGCGCGCGGCCTTCTCGGACGCGTCGATGTCGAGCGTGCCGGCGAACTGCATCGGCTGGTTGGCCACCACGCCGACGGGTCGGCCCTCGACCCGGCCGTAGCCGATGATGAGGTTCGGGGCGAAGAGCTCCTGGACCTCGAGGAACTCCTCGTCGTCGAGGATCGCCGTCAGCACGTCGTGCATGTCGTAGGGCTGGTTCGGCGAGTCCGGGATGATCGTGTCGAGCGAGCGGTCGAGCTCGGAGATCTCGGTGTCGGCGGGCTCGTCGTAGATGACCGGCTCGTCGAGGTTGTTCTGCGGCAGGTAGCTCAGCAGCGCCTTGACGTACTCGATCGCGTCGGCCTCGTCGGCGCCCATGTAGTGGGCGTTGCCGGACTTGGTGTTGTGCGTGCGTGCACCGCCCAGGTCCTCCATCGAGACGTCCTCGCCGGTGACGGTCTTGATGACGTCGGGTCCGGTGATGAACATCGCCGACGTCTTGTCGACCATGATCGTGAAGTCGGTGACGGCGGGGGAGTAGACGTGGCCGCCCGCGCAGTTGCCCATGATCATGGAGATCTGCGGGATGACGCCGGAGGCGTGCACGTTGCGACGGAAGATCTCGCCGTACAGGCCCAGCGAGACGACGCCCTCCTGGATGCGGGCGCC
>WLIH01000359.1 GCA_009702305.1 Actinomycetota bacterium
AGCGACCGATACCCTTCCCCCATGACCGACGCCCAGCTCGACCTGCACGTCGCCCCCGAGTCGCCCGACCGCAACCTCGCGCTCGAGCTGGTCCGGGTCACCGAAGCCGCCGCGATGGCCGCCGGACGCTGGGTCGGGCGCGGCGACAAGAACGGCGCCGACGGCGTCGCCGTCAACGCGATGCGCGTCCTGATCTCCACGATCGGGATGAACGGCACCGTCGTGATCGGCGAGGGCGAGAAGGACAACGCCCCCATGCTCTACAACGGCGAGCAGGTCGGCGACGGCACGGGCCCAGAGTGCGACGTCGCCGTCGACCCGATCGACGGCACCACGCTGACCGCCAAGGGCATGACCAACGCCGTGTCGGTGCTGGCCGTCTCGCCGCGCGGATCGATGTACGACCCGAGCGCCGTCTTCTACATGGAGAAGCTGGTGACCGGACCGGAGGCCGCCGATGTCGTCGACATCCGCAACCCCGTCGCCGAGAACATCGCCCAGGTCGCCAAGGCCAAGCACAAGCGTCCCGAGGACGTCACGGTCGTGCTGCTCGACCGCCCGCGGCACGCCGGGCTGGTGGAGGAGATCCGGGCCACCGGCGCGATGATCAAGTTCATCAGCGACGGCGACGTCGCCGGCGCGATCATGGCCGCTCGCCCCGAGACGGGCATCGACCTGCTGCTCGGCATCGGCGGCACGCCCGAGGGCATCATCACCGCGTGCGCCATGAAGTGCATCGGCGGCGTCATCCAGGGCCGGCTCTGGCCCCAGGACGACGCTGAGCGGCAGAAGGCCCTCGATGCCGGCCACGATCTCGACCCCTCGGCGATCCTGACGACCGACGAGCTGGTGACCGGCGACGACTGCTTCTTCGTCGCCACCGGCATCACCGACGGCGAGCTGCTGCGCGGCGTGCGCTACGGCGGCGGTGGCGCGACCACGCACTCGCTGGTGATGCGCTCGCGCAGCGGCACCGTCCGCTCGATCACCTCCGAGCACCGGCTGCAGAAGCTACGCGCCTACTCCGCGATCGACTTCGAGCACTGAGGCGACGGCGGCGACCTGCTGGCGCTGTAGGGCGCTCAGGACCTGGGCGTGCACGCGCGGGTCGACCGCCATCCCGATGTGGGAGGCCTTGACCTCGACTGCGCGCGCGATCGGGTCGATGCAGGCGCGCCAGTCGACGATGCCGTCGCGGCGCGAGTAGATCGCGGTGAAGCCGACGCCCTCGGGCAGCGGCAGCCGACACTCCTCGAAGCTGGTGCGAGCGCACCCGCCCGAGACGCACTCCTCCGACATCACACCCGGGATGCCGGCGCGGCTCAGGCCGACCAGCGCCCCGGCTCCGGCGGTGAGGGCGATGTGGTGGGCGCCCGGCGCCATCATCGGGCTGCCCATGGTGACGATCCCCGAGACCAGGTCCGGGCGGCGGACGGCGATGCCGCGGGCGAGCATGCCGCCGAGGCTGTGCCCGACGATCTGCACGCGGGAGCCGCGCTTCGTGGCGATCGACTCGAGGCGGGCCTCGAGCATGGCGGCGGCGTTGAGGGTGCAGCCGACGTTGGCCGTCATGTGGGCGCGGTAGGTCCGTAGACCGGCGCCGCGCAGCGTCGAGCTGAGCACGCGCAGCGAGTAGTCGCCGGCGAGGAAGCCGGGGACGAGCAGCACCGGGTCCGCGTCACGGGCCGGGGTCGCGCCGGCGTACGGGCGGGAGCGACGAGCGCGCCGCTCGGAGATCGAGTGCACCGCACAGCGACCCGCCTCACCCACCAGGAAGCCCTCGCGGAGCATGGCCGCGGCCGGGGGCCGGCGGTAACCCGGGGGCAGGAGGAATGCCCCGATGGTGGAGTCGCTCATGTCCGGAGATTACGGCTGCGTTAACGCCGGTGTGAGCATATCCACGCGTTTTCGTACCACCAGATGCCGCGCACCACCCATACGGTCTACTGGAGTCATGGCCTCTCGTTCCCGCCGCCCGGCCGCCGCTGCGGCCCAGCCGCCCGCACCGGAGGTCCCGGTGGTCGTCTCGGACGAGCTGTTCGCTCCCGTCGGTCGTGGGGTCGAGCTCTGCTATCAGACCTTCGGCGACCCCGACGGCGACCCGCTGCTGCTGGTGATGGGGCTCGGCGGGCCGATGACGTGGTGGGACCACGACCTCTGCGTGCTGCTGGCTCGCCGCGGCTTCTACGTCGTGCGCTACGACAACCGCGACACCGGACGCTCCAGCCGGATCCGCGCCCGTGTCGGCCGCACGGCCGTGGCGCGCGCGTTCGTCGGAGCGCCGGTGCGCCCGCCGTACACGCTCGCCGACCTCGCCGACGACGCCTGTGGGCTGCTCGACCACCTCGGTCTCGCCTCGGCCCACGTCGCCGGCATCTCGATGGGCGGCATGATCGTGCAGACGATGGCGATCGCCCAGCCGGCCCGGGTGCGCTCCCTGACCAGCATCATGTCGACCACCGGCCGGCGCACCGTCGGCTGGCAGCACCCGGCGCTGCTGCCCGCGCTGATCGCGCCCGGCAGGCCGGGCTTGGAGGGCTACGCCGCCACCAGCGAGCGGATGTGGCGCCTGATCGGCTCACCGGGCTACCCGACCACGGCCGCCGACACCCGCAGCCGCGCGGAGGAGACCTACGCGCGCGGCGTCAGCGCCAGCGGCGTCCTGCGCCAGATGCTCGCCATCCTCACCCAGCCCGACCGCAGCCAACGCCTGCACGGCCTGCGGATGCCGGCCCTGGTCGTCCACGGGCTCGCCGACAAGATGGTCCACGTCTCGGGCGGCCGCGCGACGGCCGCCGCGATCCCGGGCGCGGAGCTGCTGCTCATCGACGGCATGGGCCACGACACTCCGGCCGCCCTCTTCGACACCTTCGTCGGCGCCATCCGACGTACTGCGGATCGGGCGGCCGTCACCGCCTGAGGCCGCCGACTCCGTCGTCGCCGGCTGGACAAACGACGCGAACCGGACTAGACCGTGTGATCACAGCCACACACTCGGAGGCTCGCATGGTCACGTCCCGTCCACGCACACGCATGCTGGCGCTCGGCGCGGCGGCCCTGTGTGCCTCCAGTCTCCTGGTCGCCTGCGGGTCCTCCGACAAGCCGGTCCTGACCTGGTACATCAACCCCGACGGGGTCGAGACCCTCACCGGTCTGGCCGAGCGCTGCAGCACCGATCAGTACGACATCAGGACCGAGCTGCTCCCCACCGGCGCCACCGACCAGCGCATCCAGCTCGCCCGCCGGCTCGCCGCCGAGGACGACACCACCGACCTGATGAACCTCGACCCGGTCTTCGTGCCGGAGTTCGCCAATGCCAACTGGATCGCGCGGATGCCTGACGACGTCGCTGCCGACCTGGTCGACGACGACACCCTGGCCGGGATCGCCGAGACCGTGAAGTGGGACGACGGGGTCTACGCCGCGCCGATGTGGGCCAACACCCAGCTGCTGTGGTTCCGCAAGTCGCTGGCCCAGCAGGCCGGGCTCGACATGAGCCAGCCCGTGACCTGGGACCAGGTCATCGACGCCGCCTCGTCGGTGCCGGGAGCCTCGGTCGGCGTCCAGGCCAACAAGTACGAGGCCTACGTGGTGTGGATCAACGCCCTCGTCCAGGGCGCCGGTGGCGACATCGTCTCCGACACCGAGGCCGGCACCGACGCGAAGGTCGACATCGACTCCGACGCAGGTCGCGACGCGGCCGCCGTCATCCAGAAGCTCGCCTCCTCACCGGCCGCGCAGAGCGACCTGTCGGTGTCCAACGAGGGCACCAGCCTGCCGGCGATGTTCTCCGGACCCGGGGAGTTCATGACGAACTGGACCTTCGTCTACAAGAACTACGAGCCGACCCCCGACAACGGCATCACCCCCGAGCAGTACGACGACCTCGGCTACGCCCGCT
>WLIH01000036.1 GCA_009702305.1 Actinomycetota bacterium
AGCATCGCCGACAACCTCCGACTCGCCCGGCCGGGCGCGACCGAGGCCGAGCTGTGGTCGGCGCTGCGCAGCGTGGCCCTCGAGGAGCGCGTCCGCACCCTCCCCGACGGGCTCGACGACGGCCTCGGAGAGGACGGCGCCACCTTGTCGGCGGGCGAGCGCGCTCGGCTGGCGCTGGCGCGGGTGGTGGTCGCGGACCGGCCGTGGGTCCTGCTCGACGAGCCCACCGCTCACGTCGACGAGCTCACCGAGCGCATCATCGCCGACACAATCGTCGACCTCGGACGGCGCGCAGGGGTCGTGGTCGTCGCGCACCGCCCCGCCCTGGTCGCTCTCGCCGACCATCACGTCGTCCTGCCCGCTCCGCATCGTCCTCGGGTCGAGGCAGCCGAGACGTCGGCGACCGGGCCGCTCCGCCGCGGCACGGCCACCCCGGCGTACGTCCCGGACTCCCCCGCCCGGGGGACCGTGCGTCGCCAGCTGGCTGTCGGCGCCGTGCTGGGTGCCCTCGCCTCGGCCTCCGGGGTCGCGCTGACCGCGACGGCGGGCTGGCTGATCGTGCAGGCGTCGACGCGGCCTCCCGTGCTGACGCTGCTGGTGGCGATCGTCGGCGTCCGGACCTTCGGGCTCGCCCGTCCGGCGCTGCGCTACGTCGAGCGCCTGACGTCGCACGACGCGGCGCTGCGACTGCTGGCGGCGCGCCGGGTCCAGGTGTACGAGTCGATCGTGCCGTTGACCCCCGGCCGCCTCGGTCGGCGACGGGGAGACGTGCTCGCGTCGATCGTCGACGACGTCGACGCCGTGGTCGATGCCGAGCTGCGGGTGCGGATGCCCGCCCGCACCGCGACGCTGGTCTCGTCGTGCGGCATCGCCGTCGCGACGCTCGTGCTGCCGCAGGCGGGGATCGTGCTGGCGGCGTACTGCGTCGTCGCGGGACTCGGCTCGTGGACGATCGCCCGCATCGGCGCCGCCCGGGCGGAGCGCTCCTACGTCGACCGGCGCGCAGCCCTGTCCGAGATCGTGCACGACGCCATCCAGGTCCGCGAGGAGCTGCTCATGTGGCAGGCGGTCGACGCGACGTGCGACAGCGTCTCAGCGGCGAGCGCGGCGCTCGGCAGGTCCGGCACGTCCGCCGCCCGGTGGAGCGCGACGGCCCGGGCGTGGATCTCGGCGACGACGGGAGTCGCGGTGGCAGCGATGGCCTGGGCAGCGCTCGGTGGCCTCGACGGCGGCATCTCGGCCCCGATGGCAGCACTGCTCGTGCTGGTGCCGCTCGGCCTGAGCGAGGTGATCGCCCCACTGCCCGACGCCGCGACCCTGAGCGTGCGCACCCGGGCGTCCGCAGCGCGACTCGCGGGACTCGAGCACGCGACACCGGCGGTGCGGGAGATCCCCGCGACGGCTCACCCCCGCGGCACCGCCCTGGACGTGGAGAGAGTCCGCGGCCGGTGGCACGACGCCGCGCCGGTGACCTCCGAGGTGTCCTTCATGGCGGCGCCGGGCGAGCGGATCGGCATCGTCGGCGCCTCCGGGTCGGGCAAGAGCACGGTCGCAGCACTGCTGCTGCGATTCCTGGACCCGGTGGCCGGCACGATCAGCCTGGGAGGCGCCACGACGACGAGGATGGGCCTCGACGAGGTCCGCGCGCTCACGGGACTCGTCGACGACGACCCGCACGTCTTCGCCACGACGCTCCTCGAGAACGTCCGCCTGGCCCGACCCGGCGCCGATGCGCGCGCCGTCGAGTCCGCCCTCGGTCGTGCCGGCCTCGGCACCTGGCTGGACTCCCTGCCCTCCGGGCTGGACACCTGGCTCGGAGACGGGCACGGCGGCCTGTCCGGTGGCGAGCGTGCACGCCTGGGTCTGGCCCGGTGTCTCCTCGCCGACCAGCCGGTGCTGGTGCTCGACGAGCCGACCGCCCATCTCGATCACACGACCGCCCGTGCCCTGGCCGAGCACGTCCTGCGCGGTGAGCGGCGGACGACGGTCATCTGGATCACCCACGACCCGGTCGGCCTCGAGCTCGTCGACCGCGTCGTCGACCTCGGACCCCACCCGTCGTACGTCTCGTCGGCGAGACGCGACGACCCGGCCGACCGCCGATGAGGGTGCATCTCGACGACGGTCGACCGGGCCGTGATCAGCGCCAGGTGCCCGGCTGCCGGATCGGCATCGAGATGGTGACGACACCGGCCTCGCAGTCAGCGCGCACATCGCTCGGCGTGATCCCGGCCGGGATGCTGTAGACCCGCTGGAAGCGCGGGGTCGTGTGCTTGGCCCGCAGCGTCAGGGTGGGTCCGTCCACGCTGATCTCGAGCTGGGTGGAGTCCCCACCGGGCACCCGGGCCCGGATCATCCAGCGATCCCCCTCCTGGAACTCGCCGAGCGCCCGCACTGATCCGCCCGGACCTGCGCCACGCCCCCGTGGTGTCGGTGCTGCCGCCATCTCCACTCCCCCCGGCCGGGCCGCGCAGCCCGGAGCCGTGTCCGGACCCCGAGCCACCGGAGCGGGCGCCCTGCCCACCGGCTCAGCGTCCGCGCAGACACCGCGCCGCACCAGGGACCAAGGGCCCGAGTCGACCGCACCGCCACTGGGCCTTTGGTCCTGGTCGACCGGGCCTCAGGCCCGTACGACGGCGGCCGCGTCGTCGGGAGCATGGCTTCATGGACAGCACCCGGATCGCGCTCGGCAGCATCGTCGTCGGCATCGACGGCTCCGATGCCTCCCACGAGGCGTTGGCGTGGGCACACGAGCAGGCGCTCCTCGAGGGGCGCGGACTCTCGCTGCTGCACGCGCTCGCGCCACTGAGCGGGGGCGTCCGCGCCTCCCTGATCTCCGCCGGGATCGATCCGGTGACCCTCCGGGTGCAGACCAGGCAGGACGCTCGCCACCTGCTGGAGGCCGCTCGCGCCGTCGTCGCGGACCGCAGCCCCGACGTCGACGTCGCGACCAGTCTCGTGGAGCTGGATGCCCGCGAGGCCCTCGTCGACGTCTCCCACGACGCGTCGCTGGTGGTCGTCGGCTCGCGCGGACTCGGGCCGCTCCTCAGCCTGGTGATGGGATCGGTGAGCCTGTCCGTCGCCCAGCGCGCGGCGTGCCCGGTCCTGGTGCACCGCCCGCACGACGGCATCCGTCGCGGCATCCTGGTCGGCGTCGACGGATCGCCGCGATCCATGCCGGCCCTGGAGTTCGCGTTCCGTCAGGCGTCGCTGCGAGGTGAGCCTCTGACCGTGACGCACTGCTTCTGGGACGTCGCCGCCCAGGACGCGGGCCTCAGCGAGATCCGTCGAGTGCTGGCGGAGATGACGGGCGCGATGAGGGAGAAGTTCCCCGACGTCGACTGGCAGGTGCGCCTCGAGCACGGCCTGGCCGACGTGTGCCTGGCCCAGGAGTCCGATGTCGCGGACCTGGTCGTCATCGGCCGCACCCATCCGCGCCGTCACCTGCCCTTCCTGGCGCCGGGGGTCGCCACGGCGGTCCTGGAGCACGCGCGCAGCAACGTCGCCCTCGTCCCGGACGTCGGATGATGCCCGGGCACGATCGGCGGGCCTCGTGCGTCTGCTGCTGATCGAGGACGACGCCGAGCTGCGCTCGGGACTGGTCGCCGCCCTGTCGGCCCGCGGACACCAGGTCACCGGCACGGGCACCGGCACCGAGGGGCTGCGCCTCCTCGAGGACCCGCCGGACATCGTGCTCACGGACCTCGGGCTCCCGGACGTTGACGGTGTCGACCTGATCGCCCGGATCCGGGCCATCTCGCAGGTGCCCGTCGTGGTGATGAGCGGCAACCGTGAGCGAGGGGTGGCAGCGCGGGCCCTGGACGCCGGAGCAGACGATTACGTGCCCAAGCCCTTCCATCTCGACGACCTCGAGGCACGACTGCGGGCCGCGGCACGCCGACCCGCGATCGCCGCCCCGTTGCGCCACGTGCGCGCTGGCGACCTCCACCTCGACCTGGACGCGCGGCGCGCCGACCTGGAGGGCCGGGAGGTCTCACTGACCCCGACCGAGTGGAGGGTCCTCGCAGCCCTGGTGGCCGGGCGCGGCAGTGTCGTCAGCTACCGCACGCTGGGCCGCACGGTGTGGGGCGACACCAGCTACGTCCGGGCCACCGAGAGCCTGCGGGTCCATGTCGGCGCGCTCCGGACCAAGCTCGGAGGCGGCGATGACCGGTGCGGACCGATCACCACGGCCAGCGGCGTCGGCTACCGCTGGTCGACAGACGACGACGCCGGGCCCGACGCGGGACCTGACGCGGGGCCCGACACGGGGCCCGACACGGGGCCCGACACGGGGCCCGAGGACGTCCACTGCCCGCCGGACGACGCGGTCGTGCGGACCGATCGCGCCCTGCGCCACGACCTGTTCAACTGCGTGGCGTCCCTGTCGGTGATCGCCGGGCTCCTCGACCCCTCGTTCGAGGCCGATCCGGCGGCAGAGGAGCTGGCTCGCCGGCGGATCGGGCCGGCGGTCGACCGACTGCGCGATCTCGCCGCGGAGATGTCAGCGCGCCTCGACCCGCCGTGAGCCCGCGCAGCACCGGACAAAGTTACAAAGATCCGCGAAAGATCCCTGGGGAGGGTGACCGGTCGGGTCGAAGAGCATCACGACACCCAGGAGGACCCGACATGCTGACCATCGTCATCCCCGCCGACGGCGCGGACATCCGACGCGACACCCTCGTCGATGTCGCCCACCACCAGCTCCAGCTCGACCGCGGGCTGGAGCCCGGGGAGCTCGTCGTCGCGGTCTTCCTCGACGACTCGACCTGGCTCGCCGAGGTCGTGGACCTCGAGTTCACGCTCGGCGAGACCCGCTACCTGCTCCGCGCCACCCACCCGCGCGGCCAGCGCGTCGCGCCGGCGCCGGAGCGCGGGCGGCCGGTGACCACAGCACAGGTCACCTACCTGCTCGACCTCATGGCGTCGGAGCGCCTCACCACGGCGACGGCGCCGCGATCATGAGCACCATCCTGGTCGCCGACGACGAGGCCGACCTGCGCGACCTGATGGCCGTCGTCCTGGAGTCGGCCGGCCACGACGTGATCACCGCCCGCGACGGGGTGCACGCCATCGCGCAGAGCGCTGCCCACCAGATCGACCTCGTCGTCCTCGACGTGATGATGCCCCGCGCCACCGGCGTCGAGGTGCTGGGCGAGATCCGGGCCCGCTCCGGCTCCCAGCCCGCGGTCCTGATGCTCTCGGCCCTGTGCAGCCGAGCCGACATCCGAGCCGGCTACATCGCCGGCGCCGACGACTACATCGCTAAGCCGTTCTCGATGCAGGAGTTCGTCGACCGCGTGCACACCCTCCTCGACGAGCGGGCCGTGCTGGCATGAGCGGGCCAGCCACCGTCGTGGTCGAGACCGACCACCACCTCGCCCTGGCGCCGCTCGCGAGCCTGGTGTGCATCGAGATGCCTGCCGGGCTGCCCGCGCTGGGCTCGCGGATCGTGCTCCGGGGATTGGACGGCGCCATGCGGGACGCGATCGTCACGACCGTCGATCCTCGCAGCGGTGCGATCGCCGCTGCGGTCGGCTGGCCGGTCACCCGCCGTCAGCTCATCGAGCGCGGCTATGCGTGGTCCGGTCTCCGGCACGACGGCGGCCTCCGCTTCGTGGTCTGCGGGTGAGGCGTGCCGGAGCCGAGAACCTCGGAGAGCATGGCCGACGACGTCAGCGTCACGTCCGCCGTGGAGCGCCGGCTCGCCGAGCAGGCGATGCTGCTCGAGCACGCCAACGACGCGATCGTGGTGCGCGACCTGGGCGGCCGGATCACGTACTGGAGTCCCGGCGCGGAGCGCCTCTACGGGTGGCCGGCCGACGACGCGTGCGGGCGACTGCTCGACCGATTCCTCCGCACCCAGCGTGATCCGGCGGCCTCGACCGAGGTCGTGACCGAAGCCCTGCTCGGCGCCGGCAGCTGGGAGGGGGAGCTGACCCAGCGCAGCCGCGACGGTGCGGAGCTCACGGTGCTGAGCCGCAAGACCCTGCTCCGCGGCGAGTCCGGCGAGCCGTACGGCGTGCTGGTGATCGCCAGCGACATCACCGCGCGACGCAGGGCCGAGCAGGCCCTGGCGCGCAGCGAGGAGCTCTTCCGCTCCCAGTTCACCTACACCGGCGTCGGACAGGCGATCAGGTCGCCCGACGACGTCCTCGAGTCGGTCAACCCGGCCCTCGCGCGGATGCTCGGCTACGACGACATCGCCGACCTCGTCGGCCGGTCGGCCTGCAGCCTGGCGACGCCCGCGAGCATCACGACGCGCCGGGCAGAGCTGCTGCCGGTCTACGCCGGCGAGCGCGAGGCGGTGTCGTTCGAGGCGCAGATGATCCACCGGGACGGGACGCTCGTCGACGTGCAGTACACGTCGTCGGTGATCCGCGACGTCGACGGCCGGCCGCTGCGCTTCATCTCCACCTTCCAGGACATCTCCGAGCGCAAGCGGGCCGAACGGGCCCGCGACCTCGCCGTCGCCGAGCTCCAGGCCCGTCACGACGAGCTGGCGGCGATGAGCCAGCTCAAGACCGACCTCATGGGCATCCTCGGCCACCAGCTCAAGAACCCGGTGGCGAACCTCTCCATGGCAGCCGAGGTGGCCAGTGCGACCTGGGCTGCGGACAGCGCTCCGGCCCAGGGTCGCTTCCTCGACCTGGTGACGCGCAACGCCCAGCGCATCCAGCAGACCATCGACGAGGTGCTCAGCATGGTGGCCGTCGACAGCGGCCAGCTGACAGCCCACCCTGATCAGGTCCGCCTCGTCGACCTGGTCGACGAGGCGGTCGCGTCCACGGGAGTGAGTGCACGGACCGAGGCCGACGCCGCTGTCGTCGTGCTGGCGCAGCGCGACCACCTCCACCACATCCTCGACAACCTGTTCTCGAACGCCGTGAAGTACGCCCACGCCAGGATCGAGGTGCGCGCATCGGTCGTGGACCCGGCCGGCGAAACCTCGGCGCAAGCGGCGATCGAGGTCGTCGACGACGGCCCGGGCATCCCGGAGGCCTTCCAACCCCACCTCTTCGAGCGGTTCGCCCAGCGGGACAAGTCGGGCCGACCCGCGGGCGGCACCGGACTGGGGCTGTTCATCGCGCGTCAGCTCGCCCGCGCCAACGGCGGCGACCTGGTGCTCGAGAGCTCGGTGGTGGGCCGGACCTGCTTCATCCTGACGCTGCCGCTGGCGCCAGACCCGGGCACGGCGTCCGATCCCACGACGACGTGAGGCGCCTCAGGTGACGGTGATCGGGAGGTCGGTGTCCCAGGGCTGGCGCATCACCATGTCGGCGACGCGCACGGTGCCGCGCTCGAACTCTCCGGTGGCGGCGTCGATCAGGCGGTAGGCCTGGGTCTGCCGGTGGATCGGCTGGGCGTCGAGGACCAGCACCCGCACCTCGCCGGGCTCGAAGGCGCAGCGTGCTTGCAGGGCAGCGATCAGCTGCTCGCGATGGAGGTGGCCGTCGCCGAAGTTCCACCCCAGCACCACCCCGGCGACCAGCTCGCCGTCCATCACCAGGTAGTCGGTCTCGTGGCGCTCGCCGCACAACCGCGGGATCAGGGCGAAGTGGGCCCGACCGTGCGTGTGCAGCGCTCGGAAGGCGTAGCCGGCGTACAGCGGGACCTCCGCCTCCTCCTTGCCGTAGATCTTCTCCAGCTGCTGGTGCGGCAGCATCGTCGCCTTCGTCGTGCCGGCGTCGAACTTCGCGAGGCCGGCCTCGGTGAAGCACCAGACCGAGGTGTCCCAGTTGCCGGCGTAGTAGCGCATGCCGAGCAGGAAGGAGATCTTCTCGGGGAACAGGTTGCCGAGCACGACCACGAGCGCGCTCGTCGCCGGGATCAGCAGCACCCACGGGTGCTCGAGATCGCCGATGCCGACCGACGCCTTGTCGACGAAGAGGGTCAGGATGCCGAACATCATGAAGACGTTCCACTCCAGCGGCACACCCATCGGGATGCTCGTGATGATGTGCAGGTGGAAGGCGATCATCACGATGGCCGCGACCGTCGTGAACGTGCCGCCATGGGAGCAGATCAGGACGAGGGGTACGCCGAGCTCGACGGCCGTGCCGCCGTGGGCGAGGGTCTTCGAGAGTCGTGAGGGCCGCAGGTCGTCGGGGAAGGACCGGTGGAAGCGGTGCTTGAGCCGGCCGAAGCGCCAGATCGGGCTGTTGCTCTCCATCGCCTGCACCACGAAGGGGAAGTGCCTGTTCATCTTCGAGAGAGCCGCGCCCCACCAGATGCACAGCATCACCAGCTTGGCGCCGACGATCATTTCCGGGGCCGCGACGAGGAACGTGAGTGCGATCGCGGCGTACACCTCGGAGCGCGCCGCGAGGAAGATCGTGCGATCGCGCAGAGCCAGGACCCCGAGCACGCCGAGCACCAGCGCGACCTTCCACACCGGGAGCGCCGACGTGCTCCCCGGCCCGTCGGCGTCCGAGAGCAGGGCGAGCACGAGGGAGACCAGCAGGGCGGCGTAGAGCACGGCATCGAGGACCGTGCGTCGGTCGCCGGCCGTGAGCGGGACCCGTCCCGGCCAGGGAGGCATCCGGATGGTGCCGGGGCGCAGCCAGTAGAGGAACGAGCCGAGCGGCGGCAGGAAGCGCAGGTTGAGCGGGCCGAAGCCGCAGCCCAGCCCGAGCACCTCGAAGAGGACGGTCCACAGGACGAGCTTCTGGAACACGACCGGCTCGGACCACCAGTCGCCCACGGCCGTGAACCCGTCGATGCCGGGGGTGGTGAGCGCGAAGAGCATCCCGCCGAGCAGGTAGAGGCCGATCTTCACGACGTAGAAGACGTAGACGACGTCGGGGGTGCCGAAGCCCACCTCGCACAGGTGACGGATGACCGGGCGCATCCGCTCGTTGCGGGTGCCCTGGCGCCAGGTGGCGACGTCGAGGTCGGGGAGGTCGGGTTGCAGGAAGCCCATCGTGTACCGCTTTCAGTGCGTGCCGGTGGGACCGACGGAGAACGACGAAGTGCTCACGGGGTCAGCAGCACCTTGAGGCAGTCGGCGGATCGAGCGGCCACGGCGGCGTACGCCGCTGCGGCATCGGTCAGCGCGAAGGTGTGGGTGAAGATCCCCGTCGTGTCGATCCGCCCCGCTCGCACCATCGGCACCAGGTCCGACCACGTCGCCTGGACGGGTGCGGTGGTCATCCGCAGTGTCACGCTGCGGAAGACCCCCATCAGCACACCGAGCGGATAGGGGTCGAGGTCGTGGATGCCGATCACAGAGATCGTGCCGGACGACCGGACAGCAGCGAACGCCATGTCGAGAGTGGCATCGTGGGCGACCGCGTCGATCACCACGTCGGCGCCACGACCGCCGGTGGCTGCGAGGACCGCGTCCACGGGATCGCCGACCAGCGCCTCGGCACCTGCCGCGACCGCCCGGTCGAGCCGCCCTCTCACCGGGTCGAAGGCCAGCACCCTGCCGGCGCCCAGGGCGAGAGCCGAGCGGACGGCACACTGGCCGACCGCGCCCAGCCCGAGGACCACGACCGTGTCGCCAGGAGCGACGTCACCCCGCTTCGCACCGGCCCACCCGGTGGCGAGGTTGTCGGTCAGCAGCAGCGCCGCCTCGGTGGAGACGCCGTCCGCGATCCGCAACACCTGGAAGTCGGCTGACGGCACCGCGAGCAGGTCGCTCTGAGCGCCACCGAGCTCGCCCGCACCGAACACCTTCGCCCCGGCGAGGCACGACACCGGGTCGCCGGTCGCGCAGCCGACGCAGCTCCCGCAGCCGGCGACCGAGGAGACCAGGACGCGGTCACCGACGCTCACGGTGCGGACGTCGGCGCCGACCTCGACGACGGTGCCGACTGCCTCGTGACCGATCGCCACGGGGTACATCGGCAGGTCGCCGTCGTAGAAGTGCAGGTCGGAGCCGCAGATGGCGCTGGCCTCGACCTGCACGATCGCACCACCGCTGCCCGGGAGCTCCGGATCGGGCACGTCGGCCACGGTGACCAGGCCCGGGGCTTCGACGACGACTGCTCGCATCCGTGCAACGTAGGCTGGTAGACAGATCTGCGCAAGTGTGTACTTTTGGCTCATGCGCGCACCGCAGGCAGGCCTCCCGTTCACCGACTCGGACGAGCAGATCCGGGCCTGGCTCGACGACGTGTCGATCCCGACCCTGCTGGCGGCCTGCGTCCACATGAGCGGCGACGTCTCGATCCTCGACGGGCCGGTGGTGCCGCAGGGCGCGATGCTCAACGAGATCCAGGGCTATCTGACCGAGGAGGAGAAGGCCGCCGCGCGGGAGCTCGCCCTCGGGGTGATCCGCGACTACCGCGACCGCGGGTGCCCCGAGCCGGCCCCGCTGTCGCCGGAGGTCGTCCACCGGATGATGCGCTTCGTCGTCGGGGCCGACGTGGCCGACGAGTACGTGCCGATGATGCTCGAGGAGCTCGGGCTCGACGGCGTCGACGTGCGCGCCTCGACCCCGTCCCGCTCCGTGCCGGAGGACTTCTCGGTCGTGATCATCGGGTGCGGGATGTCGGGCCTGCTCGCGGCGATCCGGCTCGGCCAGGCCGGCATCCCCTACGTCGTCGTGGAGAAGAACGCCGGCCCGGGCGGCACGTGGTTCGAGAACACCTACCCCGGCGCCCGCGTCGACGTCGGCAACCACTTCTACAGCTACAGCTTCGAGCCGAGCGACGACTGGACGGAGTACTTCGCCCGCCAGCCCGAGCTCCTGGCGTACTTCACGGCGGTCATGCACAAGCACGGCGTCGCCCAGCACGTGCGCTGGAGCACCGAGGTCGTCGGGGCGACCTGGGACGAGGACACGGCCACCTGGGACGTCGAGCTCGCCGATGGCGAGCGCCTCACGGCTCGGGCCGTCATCAGCGCGGTGGGTCAGCTCAGCCGCCCCCAGGTCCCTGACGTGCCCGGCACCTTCGA
>WLIH01000360.1 GCA_009702305.1 Actinomycetota bacterium
AGGACACCATCAGGTAGCGCTGGGTGATGTTGGCGGCCGTCGCGGTGGTGTTCTTGACGGTGATCTCGGCCGGGTCGTTGAGGTACTTCTTCGACAGGCGGCGGATCTGGGCCGGCATCGTGGCGGAGAAGAGCGCGACCTGCTTGTCGTCCGGGGTGTCGGCCAGGATCGTCTCGACGTCCTCGGCGAAGCCCATGTTGAGCATCTCGTCGGCCTCGTCCAGCACCAGGAACTTCAGCGCCGACAGGTCGAGGGTGCCCTTCTCGAGGTGGTCCATGATCCGCCCGGGGGTGCCGACGACGACGTGGACTCCACGGCGGAGCGCGGAGAGCTGGACGCCGTAGCCCTGCCCGCCGTAGACGGGCAGCACGTGCACGCCGCGCAGGTGGGAGGCGTACTTCTCGAACGCCTCGCACACCTGGAGCGCCAGCTCGCGCGTGGGGGCCAGCACGAGCGCCTGCGGCGACTTCTGCGACAGGTCGAGGTTGTTGAGGATCGGCAGCGCGAAGGCCGCCGTCTTGCCGGTGCCGGTCTGCGCCAGTCCGACCACGTCGCGGCCCTGGAGCAGGGTCGGGATGGTCGCGGCCTGGATCGCCGAGGGCGTCTCGTAGCCGACGTCGCGCAGCGCCTTGAGGACGCCCTCGTCGAGGCCGAGGTCCGCGAAGGTGGTCGTCGGGGCGTCGGTCTCGGGCGTCATATCACTCTCAGGCACTCACCAACGGTAGTGGGTCGGCGCGGCGGCGACAGATTCCGCGGCGCGGTGGCCCTGGTCACCCTGGCGGGTGGGGCCGGGGCCACCGGCCGCCGCTGACCGGGCTCAGACGGTCTCGAGGGTCCGGATCGTGCTGGCCACGGCGTGGGCCAGCTCGGCTCCCTTGGTCTCGAAGTGACGGGCGAAGTACGCCGCGTGCTCCGCGTGCTCGTGGAAGTGGTGGGGCGTCAGGACCGCCGAGA
The DNA here is from genome assembly GCA_009702305.1 of Actinomycetota bacterium. Lineage (GTDB taxonomy): Bacteria > Actinomycetota > Actinomycetes > Propionibacteriales > Nocardioidaceae > Nocardioides. Next base: position 955 of record WLIH01000360.1, read on the forward strand.
AGACCGGCACGTCGGTCTCGAGCTGGACCCGCATCAATGCGTCGACGACGCTGGCCGCGACGAAGTCGTGGCGGTAGATCCCTCCGTCGACGACGAGCGCGGCGGCCGCGATCCCCGCGTAGCGACCGGTGCGCGCGAGCCGGCGCACCAGCAACGGGATCTCGAAGGCGCCCGGGACCTCGTGAACCTCGACGTCGGGCAGGCCGCGCTCGGCCAGTCCCTCGCGGAAGGCCGCGACCGCGACATCGACGATCTCGGCGTGCCAGCGGGCGGCGACGACGGCGATGCGGGGGTGGGTGGTGGTGGGTGACATCTCTGCTCCTTCGCGGGCCACCCGGACCGTCCGGGCGGCAGTCACCCAGGGCGTACGACGCCGATGGACGCTCGGCGCCGCGTCCTCTCTCATCCGGACTATGACCGTCGGCTCCGGAGTCGCACCGGATCTGCTGACCCTGCACGCCCCGGCGGACCGGGTCGCGAGGCGCTCGCGGGCTGGTCCGCGCCGGGCCATCGCTGACCCGTGCTGCTCGGACATCACCGCCGGTGGGGAGTTCCACCCCGCCCTGAGAACGTAACGGCGAGGACGGTAGCACTCGGGCACGGCGGCTCGGCGGCCACGCGTGGGTGGAGTGGACGACCCCACCCGAGGCCCGGGTCCGGGTCGCGGGTGGAGGGCTGAGTGGTGAATTCTGCCGTTTCCGTGCGCTCCGGTGGAGGCGTGCTACTCTTGGTGAACAGAACATGAACAGGAGGTGTCTCATGGAGAACTCGCAGGTGTCCGCCGGTCTCGTCCAGACCTGGGTCAGCGTCGTCGACAGCGTCGGCCGCACCCACCTCGAGGCTCGCTGGACGACGCCCGAGATGGCAGCCGCGCTCCACTCGACCCACGCCGCCTGAGCCTCGACCGCTCGGCACCACGACAGCTCGACGAGCCGCCCACCCGTGACGGGTGGGCGGCTCGCGGCGTCTGCTGACGAGCACGGCCGTGGGTGTTGGATGGAGCGGTGACCACCGCGCCCCTCGCCCTGCTCGACACCGACTCGCTGCTCGACGACGAGGACCGCGCGATCCGCGACACCGTCCGCTCCTTCGTCGACGACCGGCTGCGCCCCGAGGTGGCCGGGTGGTACGAGTCCGGCCGGGTCCCCGTGCGCGAGCTGGCCCGGGAGTTCGGCTCGCTCGGGCTGCTGGGCATGAAGCTGCACGGCTACGGCTGTGCCGGCACGACCGCGACGGCGTACGGCCTGGCCTGCCTGGAGCTGGAGGCGGGCGACTCCGGGCTGCGCTCGATCGCCTCGGTGCAGGGATCCCTGGCGATGCAGGCGATCTGGTCGCACGGCTCCGAGGAGCACAAGCAGGAGTGGCTGCCCTCGATGGCGGCCGGCGAGGCGATCGGTTGCTTCGGCCTCACCGAGTCCGACTTCGGCTCCAATCCCGGCGGGATGCGCACGCGCGCGCGACGCGACGGCACCGACTGGATCCTCACCGGCTCGAAGATGTGGATCACCAACGGCTCGGTCGCCGACGTGGCCGTGGTGTGGGCCCGCACCGAGGACGGCATCCGCGGGTTCGTCGTGCCGACCGGCACCCCCGGCTTCAGCGCCACCGAGATCACCCAGAAGATGTCGCTGCGCGCCTCGGTCACCGCCGAGCTCGCGCTCGACGACGTGCGGCTGCCTGCGGCCGCGATGCTGCCGGGGGCGCAGGGCCTGTCAGGACCGCTGTCGTGCTTGACCGAGGCGCGCTTCGGCATCGTGTTCGGCGCTGTCGGCGCCGCTCGCGACTGCCTGGAGACGACGATCGCCTACGCCGCCGAGCGCGAGATCTTCGACAAGCCGCTCGCGGCCTACCAGCTGACCCAGGCGAAGCTCGCCGACATGAGCGTCGAGCTCGGCAAGGCCATGCTGCTGGCCCTGCACCTGGGCCGGCTCAAGGACGCCGGGCTGCTCCAGGCGCCTGCGGTCAGCATCGGCAAGCTCAACAACACCCGCGAGGCCCTGGCGATCGCGCGCGAGTGCCGCACGATCCTCGGCGCCGCCGGGATCACGCTGGCCTACCCGCTCATGCGCCACGCCAACAACCTCGAGTCGGTGCTCACCTATGAGGGCACCTCGGAGGTGCACCAGCTGGTCATCGGGCAGGCCCTGACCGGCGAGTCGGCGTTCCGCTGACGTTCTCCGACGGCGGGGAATGAATCGGACCGGGGTCCGGTTAGACTGGTTGAACTTTCTACGACAAGTCCCCAGGAGCCCACCATGAGCATCTTCACCAAGAAGTCCGCCACCATCGAGACCTTCGACGCCCCGACCACCCACCTCTCCGACCTCGCCGGCGAGTACGCCCTCGACGCCGCGCACAGCCGCCTCGGCTTCAGCGCGCGCCACGCGATGGTGACCACCGTGCGCGGCTCCTTCAAGGAGTTCGAGGGCTCGGCGCACATCGACACCGCCAACCCCGCCGCCTCCTCGGTCAAGCTGACCATCCAGGCCGCGAGCATCGACACCGGCGTGGCCGACCGCGACGGTCACCTGCGCACCGGTGACTTCTTCGAGATCGAGAAGTACCCCACCCTGACCTTCGTCTCCACCTCGGTCTCGCGCGACGGCACCGACTGGGCCATCACCGGCGACCTGACCATCAAGGACGTCACCAAGTCGGTCACCATCGACTTCGAGGAGACCGGCTCGGCGCAGGACCCGTACGGCAACGTGCGCGCCGGCTTCGAGGGCGCCACCACGATCAACCGCAGCGACTGGGGCCTCACCTTCAACGCCGCGCTCGAGACCGGCGGCGTGCTGGTCTCGGAGAAGGTCAAGCTCGAGTTCGACATCTCGGCGATCAAGAGCGCCTGAGCTCCACCGCAGCGCAGGGCCGACCCGGAGGAAAATGGGTCGGCCCTGCGTGCCATCTCTGCCA
>WLIH01000361.1 GCA_009702305.1 Actinomycetota bacterium
CATCCGCGACAGCGGGCTCGCCTACACCTTCCTGCGCGACAACTTCTACTCCGACCTGCTGCCCTACTTCGCCGACGACGACGGCGTGATCCGCGGCCCGGCCGCGGAAGGCCGGGTCGCCGCCGTCGCGCGCGCCGATGTCGCCGACGTCGCCACCGCCGTGCTGCGCGACCCGGCGGCGCACGCCGGCTCGACGTACGTCCTCACCGGGCCGGAGGCCCTCACCCTCACCGAGGTGGCCGCCCGCGCCGGCGTGGTGCTCGGCCGCTCGCTGCGCTTCGAGGACGAGACCGTCGAGGAGGCCTACGCGTCGCGGCGTGCGGCGTACGACGCCGAGGACTGGCAGCTCGACGCCTGGGTCAGCACCTACACCGCGATCGCCGACGGCTCGTGCGCCGCGGTCACCGCCGACGTGGAGCGCGTCACCGGCCGTCCGCCCCGCACCCTCGAGCAGGCCCTCACCGGCGCCGCGAGATAGTCCGCCACACCAGCGCCCTTGCAGGGCCCGAGAAGGGCGCCCTGGTGTCGGACTATCTCGGCGGGCGACCCTGATTGGCCGAATGGTCAGGCGGTCAGGTGGTGCAGGTAGCACCAGCGCCAGTCCTCGCCCGGCTCGGCGGACTGCATCACCGGGTGGGTCGCGTCGTGGAAGTGCTCGGTGGCGTGCTGGCCGGGCGAGGAGTCGCAGCAGCCGACGTGCCCGCACTCGAGGCACTGACGCAGCGCGACCCAGGTGGTGCCGTGCTCGAGGCAGCGCGCGCAGACCGGGTCGGCGACGGTCTCGACCGCGGGCCGGGCGTCGAGGTCCGGGCACGTGTCGCCCGAGCTGAAGCGCACCCCGCCGTAGGCGCGCAGCTCCTGGCGCTCCGTGGTCGCGACGTCGATCATCGACTCCTCGACGTCGAGCTGGGCGAGCACCTCGGCCACGACCTCGGAGGCGACGGTGCCGGAGCTGCGGATCTCGAGGATGCGTCGCCGCTCGGCGTCGATCATCGCGAGCCGCACCCGGGCGTAGAGGTCGCTCGGGCTCTCCTGGTCGGCGCGGGTGCCGAGACGCTCCCAGGCGGCGAAGTTGCGCTGGTCGATGCGCTGGGTGATCAGGTCGATGACTCCGTGGTGGTCGTCGTACTCCTGCTGCTGGAGTTCGGCGTAGCCGGCTTTGGACGCCTGCTGCAGCAGGGTCGCGCGGGCCAGCGCATCGTCCATCGGGTCCGGCGAGGGCACCCGGAGGCGGCGCGCGAGCATGGGCAGCGTGAGGCCCTGGACGAACAAGGTGCCGGCCACGACCGTGAAGGCGACGAGCAGCAGGATCTCGCGGTGCTCGGTGTCCTCCGGGATCACGAACGCCGCCGCCAGGGTGACGACGCCGCGCATGCCGGCCCAGCCCAGCACGAAGGTGTAGGTCCACGGGGGCGCGACCCCGGTCGCGGGATCCGGACCCGGGCGGATCAGCGCGTAGCGAGCCACGAACACCCAGACCATGCGCAGCACGATGACCGCGACCAGGGTGGCGGCGCAGATCGCGGCGATCCGCCCGGCCGCGACGTCGCTCTCGCCGACGTCCTCGATGAGCATGTGGGCCTGCAGCCCGATCAGGAGGAAGACGACGTTCTCCAGGACGAAGGCGATGGTGCGCCAGTTCATCCGCTCGGCGATGCGCGACTGGGCGGTCTGCAGGATCGGCGCCTTGTGGCCGAGCAGCAGGCCCGCGACCACGACGGCGATCACGCCGGAGGCATGGATCTCCTCGGCGAGCACGTACGCCGCGAACGGGATGATCAGCGAGATGCCGGTGTCCAGGATCGGGTCGGTGATGCGTCGCCGCACCCAGGCGACCACCTGGTAGAGCACGACCCCGACGACCGCACCGCCACCGGCGGCGACCACGAAGTCGAGGCCGACCCGCCAGGCCTCGATGCCGAGGCCGCCTGCGGCGATCGCCGTTCACAGGGCGACCAGGGCAGTGGCGTCGTTGAGCAGCGACTCGCCCTCGAGGATGGTCACGATCCGGCGCGGCAGGCCGATGCGACGCCCGATCGCGGTCGCGGCGACCGCGTCGGGCGGCGCGACGACGGCACCGATCGCGAGCGCCGCCGGCCACGACACGCCCGGCAGCAGCAGGTGCACCAGGGCCCCGACGCCGAAGGTCGTGAACACCACCAGCCCCACCGAGAGCAGCAGGATCGGGCGGCGGTTGGCGTTGAAGTCGACGAGCGAGGTCTGCAGCGCGGCGGCGTACAGCAACGGCGGCAGCAGCCCCAGGAGCACGATCTCCGGCTCGAGGTGCACCTCCGGCACCGCGGGCACGTACGACGCGATGACGCCCACCACGATCAGCACCAACGGCGAGGGCAGGTCGAGGCGCTCCGACACCGCCGTCACCACGAGCACGCCGGAGGTCATGGCGACGAGGAAGAGGGCGATGTCCACGCCCCCATCCTCCCCCACGTGACCCGTCGCCAGTTTCCCTCGCAGCACTGGTGAGTCGGCCCGTCCCGGGGAAACTGGCGCCGGGTCACTCGATGAGGCGGAGGGGGTCGCCCTCGACCACGGCCGTCCAGGTGGTCACGTCGGTGACGGTGCCGGTGCCGAAGCTGACCTGGACGCGGAACCAGCAGCCACCGGGCGAGGCGGCGTCGCAGGTGTACGCCGCCGGCACCTGGACCCGGATGTGCTGGGTCTTGCCGTTCCACCCGTTGGTGGCGCTGATCCCGGTGATGCGGCAGGAGGTCAGGGCGCCGCTCACCTTGCCGCTGCCGGTGCAGACGCCCATCGGGGTGGTCGACTCGACCGGGGGCAGCAGCTGGATGGTGCCGTTGGATGCGGCGTCACCCGCGTCGAAGAACGCGAAGTCGAGCATCTTGCCGGCGCTGGCCGGGACCACCCGGACCAGGTTGAACACCTGGGTGGCGGCATCGGCGTTGGCGTAGATGGTCATCCGCTCCCAGCCCGAGACCGAGAGCGCGCCCGACACGTTCGAGACGGCGCGGACCGAGAAGCGGTTGGACCCGTTGCCGCTCACGGACAGGTCGTCACCGGCCTGGCTGAAGACCTGCTGGTTGCCCGACCACACGCCGTCGGCGCCCTGGCTGCCGCCCAGCGCGACGTTGGTGCGCACCTGCAGGTAATGGTCGCCCGCGCGGGTCGGGGTGAAGGTGCACATCGTCACCCACTGGTGGAAGAGGCCCGCCAGCCGCGAGTTGTAGGCGGCGTTGGTCGAGCGCAGTGTCAGGTCGGTGACCTGGGCGGCGAGGAAGCCGGGGTACTGCCGCACGCAGGTCGTGATCGGTGGCGCAGCGGAGGGCTGCATCGTGTCGATCGGTCCGCGCAGCCCGAACGACGTGACGGTCGCCGTCTCCGCCCCCTGTCGCAGCCCGGAGTTCGGCTCGTCGCCCGAGCAGAAGCCGTTGGGGGTCGCTCCGGTGGCGGTCCGGGCGTAGCGGGTGATGGCGTCCAGCGTCGTGAACGGGTTCCAGTTGAGGAGGTTGACGGTCCCGGTCGGCGCCGCCGAGCAGCGGGTGCCGGTGGCGACGTACGCCGGGTCGTAGAGCTGCAGGGTGACCGGCTGCCCCACGGCGGCGGCGCCGACCCGCACGACGTAGAAGTAGCCCCGCGGGTCGAACTCGTCGTTGGTGGTGCCGGTGCAGCCGTCCTCGCCGCCCTGGCAGTAGCGCGAGGAGTAGGCGTCGCCCTGGGTCTTGTAAACGTTGGGTCCGTGGACGTTGGCCCAGAACTGCGGCACCCGCGGGCAGGTCGCCCCGGCGGGCGCGACGATCTGGCTCAGGATCGGGCCGCGCAGCGCCGTGCCGTCCGGCTCGTTGCCCAGCGAGTTACACGGGCTGCCCATCGG